>JBGSTI010000456.1:0-2452 GCA_041736605.1 Sphingomonadaceae bacterium | reverse complement strand
GGGACCAGCGAAGCTGGTGGAGGGGCAGGCGCATGATGGCCTGACGTCTCCCGGTTCGGCTGTTGCTCCTGTGCCCCTCCACCATCCTGCGGATGGTCCCCCTCCCCGTTCCGGGGAGGTATTGGAACTGGCCGACCTTGCCCAGCAAGCCGCTGAAGTGTGCAAGGCCGATCTCGTCACCGAAATGGTCGGCGAGTTCCCCGAATTGCAGGGCTTGATGGGCGGCTATTACGCCGCGAAAGAAGGGCTGAACCCGCAAGTCGCCGCCGCGATCCGCGATCATTACAAACCCGTGGGGCAGGGCGATGAGGTGCCCACCGCGCCGGTGACGGTGGCGGTGAGTTTGGCGGATAAGCTGGATACGTTGTTTGCTTTCTTCCGTGAGGAAATGTTTCCAACGGGTTCAAAGGATCCGTTCGCTTTACGCCGTGCCGCTTTGGGCTATTTGCGTTTGTCACAAGCAAATGGACTGAAGTTGGAACTTACGGGTGCTGCCAAATTTTGGGCGGATGATCCAACGGCAGGAACGCTCGGTCTAGTGCTGGCCGATTTTCTTTTTGAACGCCTCGGAGTGCAGTTGCGCGACGAAGGTGTGCGGCATGATTATGTTGCAGCGTCGCGGTCATGGTCAGTTGGATCGGACACAGATGGACGCGTTGATCGCGTTGAAGCACGGTCGCGGGCCCTTGCGGCCTTTGTCGCCACGCCGGACGGCATCAATTTGCTGGCTGGTTATAAGCGGGCAGCGAATATTTTGAAGCAGGCTGGGCCTGATACCAATACTCGTCACCCTGAACTTGTTTCAGGGTCCATCCAGCCCAATAGCCCTTCGGGCGATGCCGAGGGATGGATGCTGGAACGTCAGTCACCGCAGGTGAAACAAGTTCAGCATGACGATTTAGGGGAAGCTGAACGCAATCTGCTCTCTGCCCTCAACGCTGCCGAGCCTTTAGCCGCCGCCGCCGTCACAGACGAACGCTTCGAAGACGCGATGACCGCGCTCGCATCATTGCGCGCGCCCATTGACCCCTTTTTTGAGGGCGTGTTGGTCAACGACCCCGATCCCGCCATCCGTGCCTTCCGCCTGTCGTTGCTCGCGCGGGTCCGCGATGCGGTTCATACCGTCGCCGATTTCTCGAAAATCGAGGGTTAACCAAAAAAACAGCGTATCGGGAAGCGGTTCATAAGCTTTCATCCTAAAAGGGAGGGGGCTGCAAAAATTTTCAGGTCTATGGGTCAAATGACAGGGCCCCGCGAAATTGAGGGAAATTCGATGACCGACTATGTGTTCCGTTTTGGTGGTGGTGTATCCGATGGTGGCGCGCGCGGGCGCGACAAGACCATTGTGGGCGGCAAGGGCGCGAACCTGGCCGAAATGGCCAGCATCGGCCTGCCGGTCCCCCCCGGTTTCACGATCAGCACCGAAATGTGCACCCGCTATTACGAGGATGGCCAAACCTATCCCGATAGCCTGCTGGCCGAAGTGGCTGGCGGCATTGCCCATATCGAAAGCGTCACGGGCCGCAAATTTGGCGATGCCGATGATCATGTAAACGGGCCGCTGCTGGTTTCGGTGCGCTCTGGCGCGCGCGTATCGATGCCCGGCATGATGGACACCGTGCTCAACTTGGGCCTCAATGATCAGACGGTGCAGGCGCTGGCCGCATCATCGGGCGATGCGCGCTTTGCGTGGGATAGCTATCGTCGTTTCATCCAGATGTATTCCGATGTGGTTCTGGGCCTTGATCATGGCGCGTTTGAAGAGGCGCTGGAAATCATCAAGGAAGATAATGGCTTTTTCACCGATACCGAGCTGGAGGTCAGCCACTGGCAGGCCCTAGTCGAGGACTATAAGAAACTGGTCGTCGCACAATGGGGCAAGCCGTTCCCGGTTGATGTTATGGACCAGCTTTGGGGTGCAATCAGCGCGGTGTTCGGTTCGTGGCAGGCAGATCGCGCCAAAGTCTATCGACGCCTGAATGACATTCCGGGCAATTGGGGCACGGCGGTGAACGTGCAGGCGATGGTGTTCGGCAATATGGGCGACACATCGGCCACCGGCGTTGCGTTCACGCGCGATCCGGCGGCGGGCACCAACAGCTATTATGGCGAATTTCTGATCAATGCGCAGGGCGAAGATGTGGTGGCGGGCATCCGCACCCCGCAATATCTGACCAAAGCTGCGCGCGAAGCTGCCAATGCCAAACCGCTGAGCATGGAAGAGGCGATGCCTGTCGCCTATGCCGAATTGGCCGCCGTGTTTGACCAGCTGGAGCGCCATTATCGTGACATGCAGGATATCGAATTTACCGTGGAGCGCGGCAAATTGTGGATGCTGCAAACCCGTTCGGGCAAGCGCACGGCCAAGGCGGCGCTGAAAATCGCGGTTGATATGGCGGCAGAAGGCTTGATTACCGAGGAAGAAGCCGTGTCGCGCGTCGATCCGATGGCG
>JBGSTI010000444.1:0-7159 GCA_041736605.1 Sphingomonadaceae bacterium | reverse complement strand
CAGGCGCAGCCACCATGCTGCCAGCCATTCGGCCCGGCGACCAAAGCGTTCGCGCGCCGCCCGTCGCTGCTGGCCGCCGCGTGTCACGACTTTAGGTCCATCGCCATTTTATAGAGCAGCTTGCGATCCAGATCATATTTGCGCGCGAGTTCACCAGCGGCCTTGCTGGGCGGCAGATCGGCCAGAAGCGCCTGCAATTCAGCGGCAATCGCGTCCTCTGCCGGGGCGACAATCTCATCCGAAGGCGGCGCGATCATCACCACAATTTCGCCGCGCGGCGGATTGCCCGCATAGCGCGCCGCCAGATCAGCCAGACTGCCGGTGATACATTCCTCGTAAGTCTTGGTGAGTTCCCGGCCAATCGCCGCTGCGCGGTCACCCAGAACCTCTGCGGCATCGGCCAGCATATCAGCCAGACGCGGCCCACTTTCGTAAAATACCAATGTTGCGCGCACCGCCGCCAGATCGGCCAAGGCGTCGCGCCGCGCCTTGGTTTTGGGCGGCAGAAAGCCTGCAAACAGAAACCGGTCGGTCGGCAGGCCCGCCAGCGTCAGCGCCATGATCGCCGCGCTTGGCCCCGGCAGGCTGGTAATCGCAATGCCCTGTTCACGCGCATCACGTACCAGCCGGTACCCGGGATCGGAAATCAGCGGTGTTCCAGCATCGCTGACCAAGGCCACTGGCTTTTCGCGCATTTCATTCAGCAACCAGGCGCGGGTTTCGGCGCTGCTATGATCGTTATAGTTCGCCATCGGCACCGAAATACCCAGATGGCGCAGCAGCTTTGACGTGATGCGTTTATCCTCGCACGCCACCAGTTTGACGCCCTCCAGCGTGCGAATGGCACGCAGGGTAATGTCACCCAGATTGCCGATGGGTGTCGCAACAATGTAAAGTCCAGGGGCCAAGGGCTGGCCCAAGGACTGGTGCTGCGCGGGCGTTTCGTCGCTTTCGGTTAAAAGACTATTTTCCATTATGCCGCGTCATGGACTATAGGTGCGCCAAGGAAAAGCCCGCTTGTGCCTTGCAAGGTCGCAGCAAAGGGCAACGGTCGCCAGATTACGGAGCAGAATGATGATGGGTCGGTTCGCACATGGTTTGAAAGGTTTGGCGGTTCTTGCCGCCGTAACGCTGCTGGGCGGGTGTCAAACCATCGTGCCGCGCAGCGGACCAGACCCGAGTGTTCAGACCGAGGCCGTGGTCACTGCGCCTGTGCCCGTGCCGGTCACCACCGCCCTGCCCACCGATGGCGGACGCCACCGTATCGCCCTGTTGGTGCCGATGAGCGGCACCAATTCAGGTATTGGCCAGTCGCTGGCCAACGCCTCGAACATGGCGTTGCTGGATGCGCGTGCGCAGAATATCCGTATCACCACCTATGATACCGCCACTGGCGCCAAAGCTGCGGCGGAAAAGGCGATTGCTGATGGCAATGGCCTGATCCTTGGCCCGTTGCTCAGCGAAGATGTGATTGAAGCAGCAGGCGTCGCCCTGCCGCGCGGTGTGCCGATCATCAGCTTTTCCAACGATATTGGCGCGGCGACCGGCAATGTCTTTATCCTTGGCCATGTGCCCAGCCAATCGGTGGATCGCACCATTCGTCACGCCCGCTCCACCGGGATCACCCGCTTTGCCGCGTTGCTGCCAGAGGGCGTTTACGGCCAGCGCGCCTCGTCTGCGATGCTCACCGCCGTGCGCGCATCGGGCGGAACTGTCGTTGCGACAGAAAGCTATGATCGCACCAATTTGTCGATCAAATCGGCAGTGCAACGCCTGGTCGCCAAGGGCGGCTATGACGCTGTGCTGATCGCTGATGGTGGCCGCGTCGCGGTTCAGGCCGCCGATATGCTGCGCGCGGCGGGCGACAAATCCTCACGCATCTTGGGCACCGAATTGTGGACAACCGAAGCCGCCGTCACCAGCACCGCATCGCTGAACGGCGCATGGTATGCCGCCGTATCGGATGAACGCTATCGCCAGTTCGCCACCAATTACCGCACCCGTTTCGGCAGCAATCCGTTCCGCCTGTCGACTTTGGGTTATGACAGCGTGCTGCTGACCATCCGCGTCGCGCGTGACTGGACGCCGGGCCAGCCTTTCCCGGTGGAAAAGCTATATGACAATGGCGGCTATCTGGGGCTGGACGGCGTGTTCCGTTTTGGCCGCAATGGCATCGCCGAACGCGCGTTGGAAGTGCGCCAAGTGGGCGGCGGGCAGACCAGCACGGTGTCGGCAGCGCCGGGTAGTTTCGGGAACTAAGACCTACCGCGAACCCATCGTCATGCCCGCGAAGGCGGGCATCCATCATCCGTTCCATGAATCAAAAACCGGCCTCTGATTGCGTCATCAAAGGCCGGTGATGGATCCCCGCCTTCGCGGGGATGACGATTTCAGGAACCAGACTTAGCCGATCGTCTGACCCGTCTTGGCCCAATCGGCCATGAAGCCTTCAATGCCCTTGTCGGTCAACACATGCTTGAACAGGTTGCGGATCACAGCAGGCGGCATGGTGGCCACATCCGCGCCAAGACGCGCACATTCCAGCACGTGGACCGGATGGCGAATCGACGCAGCCAGGATTTCAGTGGCGAAATTGTAATTGTCGTAAATCAGGCGGATGTCGCGGATCAGGTCCATGCCATCAAAGCCATTATCGTCATGACGGCCAACGAACGGCGAAATAAAGCTGGCCCCGGCCTTCGCCGCCAACAGCGCCTGATTGGCCGAGAAGCAGAGCGTCACGTTCACCATCGTGCCATCGCTGGTCAGTTTCTTGCACGTTTTCAGGCCATCAATGGTCAGCGGCACCTTGATGCAGACATTGTCGGCAATCTTGCGCAGGATTTCGGCCTCTTTCATCATCGTCGCATGATCCAGCGCGACAACCTCAGCCGACACCGGCCCATCGACCAACGCACAGATTTCCTTGGTCACTTCCAGAAAATCGCGGCCCGATTTGGCAATCAGCGAGGGATTGGTGGTGACGCCATCCAGCAGACCGGTTTCATTCAGATCGGCAATGTCGGCGGTATCGGCGGTATCTACGAAGAATTTCATGGCTCTGGGCGCTCCGGAAATGGCGGGTCTGATGTTGTTTCCGCCTATGCGCAGTAGCCGCTGCAAAGGCAATCGCGATTGACGGGGTGTGGAAAACCTTTCGTCAAACCCCCACACCGAACACCGCAATCAACAGCGGGTCGTTGGTATCCCCTGGATTGGCCCGGATCAACGCTTCCTCTGCGCCAATTGCCTGCCAGATGCCGCGATCCGCCTTGGCCGTGACATCGCTGACCAAACCGGCCAGATCGATGCCCGTCGCGGCGCGCAACGCCTCTGCCACCACCGGATCGCTGCCGATACGGATAGCATCGCCGATTGCCGGTACCATCGCGGTCACCAGCGATTCACCCATGGCCCCGCGCAGAAATTCGGTCGCGGCTTGCGGCCCACCGCGCACCAAAGCCAACGCATCATTGATCGAAACATTACGCACAGCCTCTGCAATCAGCGGCGCTGCGGCATCGGCCCCGCGTTCGGCCACACGGTTAAGTTCCTTTTCCAGTCGCCCGCGAAACGCCCCGGTGCGCAACAGCGCCTCCAGCACATTGCTCACCCGGTTACCGCCCAATTGGGCGGGCAGGTCAATCCGCGCAATCTGGCTGTCATAAAATCCCCCCGGCCGCGCCAGCATCGCCAGCGCGTTAGAGGACGCGATATTGAGCAAGCGGCGGATCGCCTCGGTCAGGCTCAATCCCGGCATCGATTGGCACCCGGCAAGCAACAGCGCCAGCCCCGCGCCCGATCCAGCGATCATCGCCCGGCGGCTGATCAGGCCTGTTTCATCGTCCTGAATTGGCATAATCGCGTTCATATCCACATCCCCATAACCTCAATCGCAAGCGGCCATCATGGCCTTTCACGCAAGAATGTCTATATCAACGGCGCAATGGAACCGGTGATGAACAAGCGCATGCGCGTGGTGGTAATGAATGCGGCGCTGGGGCCGCTGGATTACCGTGCGCCCAGCGATTGGCCTGCTGGTACGCCTGTGCCGCCGGGCAGCATCGTGGTCGCGCCGCTGGGGCCACGCGAAGTTCTGGGCGTGGTGTGGGATGCAGAGCATATGCCCGCCGCGTCGGTGCCAGAGGCCAAATTGCGTCCTTTACGCGAAGTGATTTCAGTGCCGCCATTGCAACCCGCGCTGCGCCGGTTGATCGAATGGACCGCGGATTATTATCTGGCCAGCCCGGCACAGGTGGCGCGCATGGCGATCCCATCTATCGGCGCGCTGCGTGGCCCCGGCCAGATCACCGAATATCGCCTGTCGGGCGAATTGCCCGACCGGATGACGCCCAAGCGGCTGATGGCGTTGGAGGCGTTGCAAGGCGAGCAGGCAACGATCCGCGAACTGTCTGCTTTGTGCGACGTGTCCGAAGCGGTGCTGCGCACCTTGGCCCAACAAAATGTGCTGGAACCAGTCGTAGTCGCTACCGACCGGCCCTATCCCGCGCCCGAACCCGATCATGATGTGCCCCAGCTTGGCCCCGAACAGGCGGCAGTGGCAGCGGAGTTGCGGGCGGCGGTGGCAGCGCGCCAATTTGCGCCCTTGTTGCTCGATGGTGTCACCGGATCGGGCAAGACTGAAGTGTATTTCGAGGCTATTGCCGAGGCCTTACGTCAGGGCGAAAACGGACGGCAAACCTTGGTACTCCTTCCCGAAATTGCGCTCACCCAGAATTTCCTGGCGCGGTTCGAGATGCGCTTCGGCGTTGCCCCGGTGGCCTGGCATTCGGCGCTGAAGCAATCGGAGCGGAGGCGGGCATGGCGGGCAATTGCGCTGGGCGATGCCAAGGTGATTGTCGGCGCACGCTCTGCCCTGTTCCTGCCCTATGCCGATCTGGCGGCGATCATCGTTGATGAAGCGCATGAAACCAGTTTCAAGCAGGAAGATGGCGTGCGCTATAACGCCCGTGATGTTGCGGTGATGCGTGGGCGGTTTGAACATATTCCGGTGGTGCTGGCCAGTGCCACGCCCGCGCTAGAAAGCCGCTATATGGCGGCGCAGGGCATTTATCGCACGCTGGCACTGCCCGCGCGGCATGGCGGCGCGCAATTGCCAGCGGTGCATGTGCTCAACTTGCTGGAGCATCCGCCCGAAAAACAGCACTGGATCGCCCCGCCCCTTGTTGCGGCGCTGGAACAACGACTTGAGGCGGGTGAGCAATCCTTGCTGTTCCTCAACCGGCGTGGTTTTGCCCCGCTTACCCTGTGCCGCACCTGTGGTCACCGGATCAAATGCCCCAATTGCAGCGCATGGATGGTTGAGCATCGGTTATCGGCGCGGCTCGCCTGCCACCATTGCGGCCATCATATGGACCTGCCCGAAGCCTGCCCCGAATGCGGCGACAAGGACGCTCTGGTCGCCTGTGGCCCCGGCGTGGAGCGCATTGCCGATGAAGTGGCGCGGCGGTTCGCCACCGCGCGGACAGCCCTTGTCACGTCTGACACGATGTGGTCACCCAGCCATGCCGCCGCCTTTGTCGAAAATATGCAGGCCGGGCTGATCGATATCATCATCGGCACCCAATTGGTGACCAAGGGCTTTCATTTTCCCCAGCTGACTTTGGTGGGGGTGATCGACGCCGATATCGGGCTGGAAGGCGGCGATCTGCGCGCGGCAGAGCGCAGTTTTCAACAGATCGCCCAAGTATCCGGCCGGGCCGGGCGCGGTGAAAAGCCCGGCGAAGTGTGGTTGCAAACCCGCTTTCCCACCGATCCCGTCATCGCGGCACTGGCGGATGGCGACCGTGAGGCGTTCTACGATGCCGAAACCGAATCGCGCCGCCGCATCGGTGCGCCGCCTTTTGGCCGGATGGCGGCGATCATCATCTCGTCAGAGGATGTGAAAGAGGCGCAAGAGGCCGCCAATCGCATCGGCGGCACTGCGCCGCAAATCGATGATCTATGGGTGATGGGGCCAGCGCCTGCGCCGCTTTCCATGCTACGCGGGCGGCACCGTTATCGCTTGCTGGTGCAGGCCAAGCGCAGCCTGGAACTCCAGCGCATCCTGCGCGAATGGCTCAGCCCCCTGCCCTTTCCGCGCGGTGTGCGGGTGAGCGTGGATGTGGACCCGTATAGTTTTACGTGATGGGGGAATTACGATGCTCTTACCATTTTCGTCATTCCCGCGAAGGCGGGAATCCATCACCCGAGCGACCATCAACCACTGTCGTTGATTGATTTGGAACCTTCAGGTGATGGATTGATCTGCGATCACTTCGTTCCCCGCCTTTGCGGGAATGACGAACGATAAAATATAGGTCAGTTACCGCCCCCTCTCCCGCTTCAACAATTCCATCTTGATATCCAGACCATAGGCATAGCCCCCCGGCGAGCCATCGCTGCGGATCACCCGGTGACAGGGAATCAACACCGCGACATTATTGGCACCATTGGCCGATCCCGCCGCGCGTGTTGCATTGGGCTTGCCCACCGCCGCCGCGATATCGGCATAGCTGCGGGTTTCGCCCGCCGGGATTCGTTGCAATTCGGCCCAAACAGCTTGCTGAAAAGCCGTGCCCGCCACATCCAAAGGCAGTTCCGGCATTGCGCGCGGGTTTTCCACCGCCGCCACGGCCCGATCGATCAACGCACGCGCATTTGCATCTGCCTCTACCAGATCGGCGGCAGGAAAGCGGCGGCGCAGTTCGGCGACGTCCTCATTGAACGACAAGCGACAAATCCCTTTGTCGGTCACCCCCACCAGCATCGGCCCCAGGCTGGTATCCGCCACGGCCCAGCGGATCGTTACCCCCGCACCGCCCTTGCGCCAGGCAGAGGGCGTCATGCCCAGATGCCGCGCGGCATCGGCATAAAACCGGCTTGGCCCCGAATAGCCTGCTTCGTAAATCGCATCGGTAATCCTCTCTTCAGTCTGCAAAGCCGCCGCGGCCCGCTCTTGCCGCAATATCCGTGCATAGGCGGCGGGCGATACGCCCCTATGCCGCTTGAACACGCGCTGAAAATGATGCGGGGCATAGCCGACCGCTGCTGCCAATGCCTCCAGCCCAGGTGGATTGTCTGACGCAAGCAGGACAAGCGCCCGCGCCATCGCCGTCTCGTCGCGCGCCACATCATCGGGCAAGCAGCGTTTGCACGC
>JBGSTI010000408.1:0-5437 GCA_041736605.1 Sphingomonadaceae bacterium | reverse complement strand
GATCCTGACTGCCAATGCTGCCGCCTAGGTTCAGGCCGGTGCGCACACGTTCGCTGGCCACGCGGTCAAAGGTTACGGGCCGCTGATCAACCGATAGCAATTGTCCCGCCGTGTCACGCACCACGCGGCCGGGAAACGCCGCTTCAATCTGAGGGGTCAGCACCGGAAAGCTGTTGCTGGTATCAAAGCTGCGATTGCGGGCATATTCGACCGACAGCGCCGAGCGTTCGAGCAGCCCCAGTTCCAGATTGGCGCCAATCTTGATGTCACGGCGTTTTTCCTTGGCCAGCAACGGATTGCCGCCGGATAGGCTGGTCGCCAACACGCTTTGCCCGCGTGTGAAATCATAAAAAGTGACATTGGGCGTCGAGATCAACGGATTGCCCAGTTGCTCCACCGAAGGCGCGGCTTCCTCGCCAATATAGCTAAAGCTCAATGACAAGGGTTTGACCGGTGCCCAGACAAAGCCCGCGCCATATTCGACTAGCCCGCCAAGGTCGGAAAGGTCGCTATAGCCCGCATTGGCGTTGATCGAAAATTCGCCGATAAAGCCCAGAACGCCTTTGTCCCGGCTGGCTATCGGCAGGTTGATGTTGATGCCGGTATTCACCGAATCGCGTTTCAGGCTGGTGGTGCCAGCGGCCAGATTGCGCGTCGTCTCGCTTTCAATGGCGCGGCGGCCATAGCCGGCCTTGAACGTAACCGAGGCTTCGCCTGCAGGCAGTTCAAAGGGCGATCCGCTCAATGTTGCCAGCGCGTTGGCGGTATCGCTGCGGCTGTTTGCGCGATCCGTGATGCGCGCCCCGCGCAAGGCCCCCAGATCGGCCGCAAAGGGATTTAGCGTGCCTGCCGCAATCCCTGCATTGATGGCCGACAGATCAGCGTTGCGATCGGTATCGGTGGTCGATTCGGCATGCGCGAAATCGCCGGTGATGGATAGATTCCAGATCGACAGGCGGGTGTTAAAGCCCAGCGACACCGCGCCATTGCTGGTCTTGTTTTCGCGCGCCAAGGCTCCGTCAAACCGGCGCAATACGGTCGCATCGGTGCCAGTTACCGAAAACGGATTGGTGCCGGGAACGCTGATCAGCGTGCTATCGAGGCCAAACAGCGAATCGCTGGTGCTCTGGCTGATCGTGGCATTGCCGCTCAGCGTGGTGCCGGGGCGCAGGATGCGCGAGATGCTGGCGTTCAGCGTCGCTTCGCGGGTGCGCGGCAACAGCGTGCGAAATTCCGCCTCGCTTTGCGGATCGCCGCCAAAGGTAATGCTGCCCGCTGCGTTCTGCGTCTGGACAATGTCACGCTCGGCCTCGGTCAGGAATGATGTGGTTTCCACGCCAGCGGTCACGTTGATCCGGCCATTGGCCTTGAACAAAGTGTAATTGGCCTCCAGTTCGCGCGCCGCATAGCCGCCAGCAGATGATCCGCCGATATCGGTTTCCAAGGCCAGGCTGCTGAAATTGTCTTTCAGGATGAAATTGACGACGCGCTGATCGGGGCGATAGCCAAATTGCAGTGCGACTTCCTCCGGCAAAACCTCGACCGTGCGAATAGCTTCGGGCGGGATATTGCGGATTTCGCGAAAGCTGGCCACCCGCTCGCCATTGACCAGCACGATGGGCTGACCGCCGCCGCCACGTCCGCGCGACGACCCGGTTTGCGGCGAAATCGCAGTCAAAAGGTCCTGGATGGATGATACGCCATAGGCGGCGATATCTTCTTCTCTCAGCACCACGATGGGTGGCGCATCGGTGGCCACCTGGCCCCGGATACGCTCTGCCGACACCACGATCTGGCCGGGTTCGGCCTCGTCCGTGCCGCTATCATCGCTATCGCTGGTCTGCGATGCGCTGGCGGGTTGATCATCCTCGCCTTTCGCAACAATCATGTCGCTGGCCTGTGCCGGATGGGCGATCAGGGCAAGAAAAGCGGCTCCGCAAAGCAGCGCCGG
Source organism: Sphingomonadaceae bacterium (assembly GCA_041736605.1). Classification (GTDB taxonomy): domain Bacteria; phylum Pseudomonadota; class Alphaproteobacteria; order Sphingomonadales; family Sphingomonadaceae; genus JBGSTI01. Next base: position 3,486 of record JBGSTI010000408.1, on the reverse strand, counting down.
GATAGAAGAAGTCATCAGTCAGCCTTGTGCGTTCTGGGGGAGAGGAAAAGTGCACGCCATTGTCATGTGCGCAAGCCGGGGGCCATCTGCAAGGTTTCATTTGTATCTAAATGTCGCGTTCATTCGCCGCCTACGCATGATGGCGGGCAAGGTTCCCGGCGGCCAAAAGCTATTGGGCTTTCTTTTTGCCCGTTCCGGCGCTATGCGCGGGCCAATCGCAAATCCCTGACCTTTTCAAGACTGAAAGAGCCGAATGGCAAAAGAAGAACTTCTCGAAATGCGCGGCTCGGTGGTCGAGCTGTTGCCCAATGCCATGTTCCGGGTGCGCCTGGAAAATGACCATGAAATCCTCGGCCATACCGCTGGCAAGATGCGCAAGAACCGCATTCGCGTGCTGGTGGGTGATGAGGTGCTGGTTGAACTCACGCCCTATGACCTGACAAAGGGCCGTATCACCTACCGCTTCAAATAAGCGGTTATGGCGAGCGACAGGCCGATGGAAGGCGAAGGGCTGGTTCTGGCCTCTGCATCGCCGCGTCGGCTTGATCTGCTGGCCCGGATCGGTGTGATCCCTGCCGCTGTTGATCCGGCAGACATCGACGAAACCCCATTGCGCGGCGAATTGCCCCGCCTTTATGTCGAGCGCATGGCGCGCGAAAAGGCGCTGGAAATCGCCAGCCGTCATCAAGGATGCTGGGTGCTGGCGGGCGATACGGTGGTCGCCGCCGGTCGCCGCATCTTGCCCAAGGCCGAAGATGAAGCCACCGCGCGCCAATGCCTTGATCTGCTATCAGGCCGCCGCCACCGGGTGTTGAGCGCCATTGCGCTGATCAGCCCCGATGGAACGCTGCGCCACCGCACGCAGGAAACCATCGTCATTTTCAAACGGCTCAGTCATGCGGAGTGCGACGCCTATCTGGCCAGCGGCGAATGGCGCGGCAAGGCGGGCGGATATGCCATTCAAGGCCGGGCCGAGGCGCTGATCCGCCGCATCGATGGCAGCCATAGCGGCGTGATGGGCCTGCCGCTGCATGAAACCCGCGCGCTGCTGATCGGCAGCGGCTTTGCGCTGGATTGATCAGGCATGCCGGTCAATCCATCCGGTTACTGGCTGGTCGAACAAGGCCTTGGCGAGGAGCGCGCCGGACGAATCGTGGATGGCCGCATCGTCGAGGCACGATTGCGGGTTGAGGATAATGGCCCGCATGCGGGCGATATCATCCCGGCAAAGCTGGTGCGTGTGCTGGCCGGGGGCCGCAATGGTCTGGCGCAAAGCGATGGCGGGGCTTTATTGTTTGTTTCCGGCCTGACCGGACAGATCAGCGAGGGCCAAAGCGCGTTGTTGCGCGTTACCCGTGCGCCAATGCGCGAACGCGGCGCGGGGCTGATGCGGCAAAAGGCGGCGCGGGCCGTGATCGCTGAACCAGGAACGCAGCCCATCGCCTTTGATCTGGCCGGCCAGTTGCGCTTTGGCGAGGCAACGCCGATCGAGGTACGTATGAGCGTTCCCGGCAGCCCGCAATCGCTGCGCAGCCTGGGCTGGGAAGAGCTGATCGAGGAAGCTGAGGGGCTGATCGCCTTTGACGGTGGCTCTCTGGGCCTGTTTCCGACGCCCGCGATGACGCTGATCGATATTGACTGGAACGGCACTGGCGGCGCGCAGAGCGATGCGATGCCGGGCCTGTGCCTAAAGGCTGTGCCTGCGATTGCCGATGTGTTGCTGCGGCTCGATATTGGCGGGCCGATTGCCGTCGATTTCCCATCGCTGGAACGCAAGGCGGATCGCCAAGCGGTGGACACCGCGCTCAATGATGCGCTGGCGGGTTTGCGCTGTGAAAAGACCGCGATGAACGGTTTTGGCCTCGTCCAGATCATCCGCCGCCGCGCCCGCGCGTCATTGCTCGACATCAGGGCCGATGCGCCGCGCCTTTGGGCTTTGCGCGCGCTGTTGCGCAGTGCAGAGGTGGATCAGGGGCATGGGCCGCTGATGCTGGCCTTGCCGCCTGCGCTGATGCCCTTGTGGCAGGCGCGTGCCCATTGGCATACTGCGCTGGAAAAGCGGCTGGGCCGCCCGGTTCAGGCCGAACCTGCAGGAGCATGACCATGACCAAGCCTGTTACACCGCCCAAATGCCCGTTATGCCGCAAACCGCGCGCTGAGGCATTTCACCCGTTTTGCAGCAAGGGCTGCCGCGACCGCGATCTGCTGCAATGGATGGGCGAAGGCTATAGCCTGCCCGGCGCGCCCGTGCTGGATCCAGAAGCAGACAAGGAATGACGGCAAATCGGCGCAGCATCGGCATTTTTTTGCTGGACACGCGCCGCATCGCCTGACTATAGGCCCAACTTCCGGTTGCCGGGGTGCCTCACCGCTCCCCTTTTGCATCCATGCCTGGATAGCTCAGTTGGTAGAGCAAGCGATTGAAAATCGCTGTGTCGGCGGTTCGAATCCGTCTCCGGGCACCACTTTTCCAAATCGTCAGTTCAATGGCAGGTCGCGCTTTCGCGAACCCGCCTTAACGCCCCCATTTCCGCGCTATTGCGGCCCAGCGGTACATCGCGCCGCGTGCTGGCAGACGGTTCTGAAGGGCGATGCTCTTAGCCATGTGGGCCATCGTCTGGCTCTCGGCAAAACCCAGTCAGCCGATGCGATGCAGATATGTTGGGGTTTTGATGGTGGTTTGTCGGACCAGGCGGGTTCGTTCAGCCGAACCCAAGCGCCGCGCGTTGCCCTTGCCAGTCCAACGGGAGCGCGGCGATTCGAGCAAGCCGCTGGCGATTGAGCGCAGCAGGCTGACGACCGTTCAGGATGGCCGCGATGATGTCGGGAGCCAGATGACCAATGCGCAGCAGGACCGCATAATAGTCCCGGCTATAGCCTTGCCGCTTGGCCAGATCTTCGATGGTGATATCGCTCGAATGTTCGAGCGCGGTGCGGGCCATATAGGCGCGCACCACGAACTGGATTAGGGCCGGGTCCTGATGCTGGACATGGTCGTCATGCTCCGGCGGAACGACCAGCTTCATCTCATTGCCGCGTCGGTAGAGCTTTGCCGGGATCGTCACCTCGCTTGCGGGTTGATCATGGATGGCACCAAATTGGATGCGGACATCGTCAGGGCTGACGATCACCTTTTTGACGAACGCCAGAACCAGTGCTCGGTCTGATGGGTAGGATGAGGTGGATGAGGTGGAGGAAGCCAGATTGCCCGTCTCTTGGGCAGCATGTTGCATTCGCGCCTTGAGCTGCGCCATCACCAGCCCATCGATCTCGCCTGCAGGCATCCGTTGGGCTTTACGTCCAGTGCTGAGCCCTTCAGAAGGTTCTGCATAATAGTGATAGCGCTTGTTCCCCGTCAGCACCAATGGCACAGATTTGATGTTGTGAGTTAAGGAGTGTTTTGGTCTCATCGTAGTGACGAAGGAACGAAGATGAGACCAAAACATGTCGGCCAACCAAAGGCCTCTGCCGAGCGTGTCGTGAAGG
>JBGSTI010000386.1:0-6771 GCA_041736605.1 Sphingomonadaceae bacterium | reverse complement strand
AAAGGTTGGCCTGTCTGCCATGGACCTGCTGGCCAGCAAAAAGCTGCAAGGCGCGATCATGGGTGGCAATCGCTTCCCGGTCGATATTCCTCGGTTGGTCGATTTCTACATTCGTGGCCTGCTCGATCTGGACAGCATCATTGCCGAGCGTATCCCGCTTTCTGCGATTAATGAGGGGTTCGAGACGATGAAGGGCGGTGCTACGGCCCGGTCTGTAATCGTATTTGATCAATGAGGATGCCATGACCACAGCCATCGACGCCCAAACCGTTTTCAGCGGCACCGTAACCCCGGAAGGGGCCGACCTGCTGAATGAGGCCAAGCTGACCGCCTGGATGGAGGCCCATGTCGAAGGCTTTGCCGGGCCATTGACGCAAAGCAAATTTGCAGGCGGTCAATCGAACCCCACCTATCGCATTGATGCGCCTTCAGGGGCCTATGTGTTGCGGCGCAAGCCCTTTGGTGTGCTGTTGCCCTCCGCCCATGCGGTGGACCGCGAATATAAGGTGCTGGCCGGATTGCATCCCACCGGCTTTCCCGTGGCCCGCCCCTTTGGCCTGTGCACCGATGATGATGTGCTGGGCAGCTGGTTCTACGTCATGGCCTTGGTCGATGGCCGGACCATCTGGGACGGCACCGTTCCGGGGGCCACACCGGATCAGCGCCGCGCCATTTATAACGCGATGTTCGATACGCTGGCGGCTTTGCACAATGTCGATATCGAACAGGCGGGGCTTTCCACCTATGGCAAGCCGGGCAATTATTTCGGGCGGCAGGTGGATCGCTGGACCAAGCAATATCGCCTGTCCGAAACCGAAAATATGCCGGTGATGGAACGACTGATCGAATTTCTGCCGCGCACCTTGCCTGAGCAGACCCGCACCAGCATCGTCCATGGCGATTATCGCATCGACAATATGATCTTTGCAAAAGACGAAGCCAAAGTGCTGGCGGTGCTTGATTGGGAATTGTCGACTTTGGGCGACCCGCTGGCCGATCTCACTTATGTGGCCATGGCGTGGTTCACCGATAATGAGGGTCGTTCGGGCGTGCAGGATGTAGACCGCGCCGCCCTTGGCATTCCGGAACTCGACGAGATGGTGGCCCGCTATTGCGCGGCGACCAATCGCGATTCGGTGCCCGATATGAACTGGTATCTGGCCTATAATTTCTTCCGTCTGGCAGGGATTATTCAGGGTATCAAAAAGCGCGTGATCGACGGCACGGCCACATCATCGCACGCGCGGCAAATGGGTGAAAAGGTGCAATCGCTGGCCGATGCCGCATGGGATTTTGCACAAAAAGCCGGGGCATAAGCCTCTCAATACAGGGATAAAGCAAGCATGACAGGACAGCTGGACGGCAAGATCGCCATTATCACGGGCGCAGGGTCAGGCATTGGCCGGGCCAGTGCGCTGCGCTTTGCCCGCGAAGGCGCGCGGTTGGTGATTGGCGACAAGTCCGCCGCTGTCCATGACACCGCCAAGATGATTGCCGAAGCGGGCGGCACCGCCATCGCGCTGCAAATGGATGCCGGGGTTGAGGACGACGTGGCGGCCATGGTGGCACGCGCGATCAGCGAATTTGGCGGGCTGGACATTGCCTTTGCCAATGCCGGGATTTCGGGCGGGCTGCCGGGCATTTTTGATGAAAATGTCGCCGATTTCACCGAGGTTTTGCGCGTCAATCTGATTGGCCCATGGCTGATGGTCAAACATGCTGGCAAGGCCCTATGGGATCAGGGGCGCGGCGGTTCGATCATCCTGACGGCCAGCGTCGCGGGCATCCGTTCGGGTGCGGGCGGCCCGGCTTATTCGGCATCCAAGGCGGGCGTCATCAATCTGGCGCAGGTATCGGCGCAGCAGCTTTGTGAAACCGGGGTGCGTGTCAACGCACTGGCTCCTGGCCTTACAGAGACCGGCATGACCCAGCCGACATTCGATTATGCCCGCGGCAAGGGCGTCGAGTATAAACTGGGCCAGCTAAACCCATTGCGCCGTGCCGCCAGCCCGGATGAACTGGCCAATGCCGCGCTGTTTCTGGCGTCCGATCAGGCATCCTATGTCAACGGGCAGGTGCTGGCCGTCGATGGCGGCCTGTCGAGTTCGCACCCGGTGACGCGCCAGCAGACCGGAAAGACGGCCGTATGACGCTGACCGTCAGCGATCCCGCCGCTCTGGGCTTTAACGCCGAACGGCTGGCGCGCATCCCCGCCTTCCTCAAGGCCAAATATCTCGATAACGGGCGCTTTCCGCATAGCGCGCTGCTGATCGGGCGCGGCGATGACATTGCGCATCTTTCGCTTCAGGGCGATGCCCGGCCCGGAGAGCCGCTGCAAGCGGACGCGATTTTCCGCATCGCCAGCATGACCAAGCCGATCACCTCGATCGTGTTCATGATGCTGGTGGAGGAAGGCAAGGTTGCGCTGTCGCAATTGGTCGAAAGCGTGCTTCCCGAATTTGGCCGGATGGGCGTGTTTCAGGCAGGCGGCGGCAATGTGCCGTTCGTCACCCGCCCGCCGCTCACCCGGATGACAATGATCGACCTGCTGCGGCATACCAGCGGGCTGACCTATGGCTTTCAAGAGCGCACGCCGATGGACGCCGCCTATCGCAGCCGCAAGATCGATGATTTTCACGGGAGCCGCGATCTGGATGCGTTTGTGGCCGAAGTGGCGCAAATCCCGCTGCAATTCGATCCCGGCACGGTGTGGAATTACTCGATCTCTACCGACATATTGGGCGCGGTGATCCAGCGGATCGAAGGCAAACCGCTCGATCAGGTGTTTGCAGAGCGTATCTTTAAGCCATTGAACATGGTCGATACGCATTTCTATGTGCCGCACGACAAGATGCACCGCATCGCCGATTGCTATGCCTATCACCCGGCCAAGAAGATGCAGATGTTCGACAATGGCGATAACAGCCGCTGGACCAAGCCGGGGCCGTTCCTGTCGGGTGGCGGTGGTCTGTGTTCGACCTTGGCCGATTATCACCGTTTCTGCCGGATGCTGCTGAATGGCGGCGGGCTCGATGATGTGCGCATCATCAGCCGCAAGACATTGGACCTGATGACCGCCAATCACCTGCCCGGCGGCAAGGACTTGACCGAAATGTCGCAATCGCTGTTCAGTGAAGCGGAAAATGCCGGGGTCGGCTTTGGCCTGGGCTTTGCCTGCACGATGAACCCGGCGGCCACCATGGTGCCGGGATCGGCGGGCGAATTTTACTGGGGCGGCATGTTCTCCACCGCGTTCTTTGTCGATCCAGCAGAAGAGATCATCATGATTTTCATGACGCAATTGATGCCCAGCTCCACCTATCCGGTACGGCGTGAGATCAAGACGATGCTCTACGCGGCGCTGGATTGAGGGCACAATGATGGTGTGCCCCGGCGAAAGCCGGGGCACAGCGGGCGCGCTGTAACAGGTTATCGACAGATCAAACTGGACCCCGGCTTTCGCCGGGGCACAGCGTTATTTCTGCGCCATCAAACGTCCAGATTGGCGACGTTCAGCGCATTATCAACGATGAACTCGCGGCGCGGCTCGACCACATCGCCCATCAGACGTGTGAAGATATCGTCGGTGATGTCGCCATCCTCAACATGCACGCGCAGCAGCGAGCGGACATTGGGGTCCAACGTCGTTTCCCACAATTGCTCGGCATTCATTTCGCCAAGGCCTTTATACCGCTGAACCGACAGGCCCTTGCGCCCGGCGGCCATCACGGCATCGAGCAATTCGGACGGCCGCGAAATCGCGGTGCCGCCATCCTTGCCGGTCTTGTCCGCTTTGGCCGGGCGGCCAGCCTGACTGTCGCCAATCACCGGAGCTTCTTCGCCCAAAGGCAGCGCGGCGGGTTCTTCCTCCACCTCGACTTCGATGGTTTCGGCGGCGGCGCCCGAGCGGATCAGGCGGCTGGTTTCGACGAACGCGGCGCGTTGTTCCTCGGTCAGCCGGTGCAGCTTGCGCGCTTCGGCGCTGTTCAGGAAAGCCCCCTCGATCACATGATGATCGGTCACCCCGCGCCATAGCCGTTCGAGATGATAGCCACCCTCTTCGGCGACGCGGGCAACCCAGCGCGCTTCGGTTTCGGCGCGGGTCAGCCATGCGGCAGTGGCATCGGCAGCGGCCTGACGTGCATCATCGGCCAAGTCTGCCGCCAATGCGCCATTGAGCGCCAAAGCCTCGATAATCGCAGGATCAAATCGGCGCGGCACATAGGCCATCAGACTTTTGATCCGGCGCGCATGTTCAACCAGCTCGACCAGTTCCTGCCCACCAATCTGGCGGCCCGATTCATAGACCAGCCCGCGTCCTTGCAGCCCGGCATCGACCAGATAATTATCCAGCGCGTCATTGTCTTTCAGATAGACTTCGCTGCGCCCCTTGGCGACCTTATACAGCGGCGGCTGCGCGATATAGAGGTGCCCACCGCGAATGATTTCGGGCATCTGGCGGTGGAAGAAGGTGAGCAGCAAGGTGCGGATATGCGCGCCGTCAACATCAGCGTCGGTCATGATCACGATCTTGTGATAGCGCAGCTTTTCAAGGTTGAAATCATCGCGAATGCCAGTGCCCATCGCCTGAATGAGGGTGCCGACTTCCTTCGATGAAATGATCCGGTCAAACCGCGCGCGCTCCACATTCAGGATCTTACCCTTTAATGGCAGGATCGCCTGATAATGGCGGTCACGCCCCTGCTTGGCCGAACCACCTGCGGAATCGCCTTCGACCAGAAACAGTTCGGATTTCGCCGGATCGCGCTCCTGGCAATCGGCGAGCTTGCCGGGCAAGGACGCAATGTCCATCACGCCCTTGCGCCGGGTCAATTCGCGGGCGCGCTTGGCGGCTTCGCGCGCGGCAGCAGCGTCGATCACCTTTTGCACGACAGCGCGGGCGCTTTGCGGATTTTCCTCCAGCCATTCCGCCAGCTTATCGGCCATCAGGCTTTCCAGCGGCTGGCGCACCTCGGAACTGACCAGCTTGTCCTTGGTCTGCGACGAGAATTTGGGATCGGGCAGCTTGACCGAAACAATCGCAGTCAGCCCTTCGCGCATATCCTCACCGGTCAGCGCGACCTTTTCCTTTTTCAGCTGGCCCGACCGTTCGGCATAATTGTTGAGCGTGCGGGTGAGCGCGGTGCGGAACGCGGCCAGATGGGTGCCGCCATCGCGCTGCGGGATGTTGTTGGTGAAGCACAGCACATTTTCATAATAGCTGTCATTCCATTCCAGCGCGACATCGATGCCCACGCCATCGCGCTGCGACGAAATCGAAATCGGATCGGCGAGCAATGCCTGTTTGGTGCGATCCAGATATTTCACGAACGCCGCAATGCCGCCTTCATAATAGAGATCATGTTCCTTCACCTCTTCACCGCGCTTGTCACGCAGCAGCACGCGGACGCCAGAGTTCAGGAATGCCAGCTCGCGATAGCGATGCTCCAGCTTGTCGAAATCATATTCGTTGACGTTTTTGAACGTGTCAGTCGACGCCAGAAACGTCACGCGCGTGCCCTTTTTGGGCACGCCCTTGTCATTAAGCGGCGCAGGGCCACGCACGATCAGCGGCGATACGGCGTCGCCATAGGCGAACTTCATCCAATGCTCTTGCCCATCGCGCCAGATGGTGAGTTCCAGCCATTCCGACAGCGCATTGACCACCGACACGCCCACGCCGTGCAGGCCGCCGGATACCTTATAGGCGTTATCATCGCTGGTATTCTCAAACTTGCCGCCCGCATGCAGCTGGGTCATGATGACTTCGGCGGCGGACACGCCTTCTTCGGCATGGATGCCGGTGGGAATACCGCGGCCATTATCCTCAACCGATACCGAACCATCGGGGTTGAGTTCGATCAGCACCAGATCACAATGCCCGGCCAGCGCCTCGTCAATGGCGTTATCGGACACTTCGAACACCATATGGTGTAGGCCCGAACCATCATCGGTATCGCCGATATACATGCCAGGGCGCTTGCGCACGGCATCAAGCCCTTTCAGAACCTTGATACTATCTGCGCCATAGGCGTTGAGATTGGGGCTGTTCTGGGGCGTTTCGTTGCTGTTTTCCGTCATGCACAGCCTATAGGGCAAAGCCGCCAAAACCCCAAGCAAATCGCGCGACTTGGCCAGCATTTTCCACAAGAAATGCCGCCATCATGGTGCTTGCACCGGCCCCGGCATCGGCTATCCTTTGGCCCATGACCAACCCCAGATTTTCGATCCTGATGACAATCGCCTTGCTTGCCGCCTGTTCCGATGTCGAGCCGATCCGCGAGGATATGCCCGATGATGGCACCACGATGGAGGCCGCACCGGGGGCTGCGTCCGCCGATCGCGCCGGTCCGCCCGCCAAGCCGGTGCGCATTGGCGAGCTGGGGCCGCGTTTTCCCGCCTGTGACGGGCTGGGCGTGGTGATCCGCAGCGAAGCGACTTTGCGCAATGCGCCATTTGAAAATGCCGCCGAAATTGCTGAACTCAGCCAAAATGAGCGGGTGCATGTCTGCACACGCAGCATGGACCAGCAATGGGTGGGGGTGATCATTAGCGTCGCTGAGCCCGATGGCTCGGCCGAAGACCCCGTAGAGAAAACCATCGTCCTGCCCCCGCGCGCGGACAAATGCGGCGTCATGCGCCCCGCCAGCCATGCCCGCAATTATGACGGCCCATGCCGCAGCGGCTGGGTGGAACAGGCCGCAATCCGCCGGGTGGGGCGGTGAAATTTCAATAGCCGTCATTGCGAGCGCAGCGCGGCAATCCAGTCCC
>JBGSTI010000253.1:0-7258 GCA_041736605.1 Sphingomonadaceae bacterium | reverse complement strand
ATCGCGCTGGCCGGGGCCAGATCATACAACCGGTCAAACGCTTCGCCGGGGGGATAGGCCAGCCATTCAGGGCCACGCATCCGCTGCACCCGGCCGCCTTCCTGATCGATCAGAATCGGCACGTCATCGCGACCAGATAGTGCGCGTAAACTGTCGGTCAGCGCCTTGATCTGGGCGCGGTCGCCGATGTTACGCCCAAACAGGATATAGCCCGCTGGGTCCGCATCCTTGAAAAAGGCGGCTTCCTCTGCACTCAGGCTGTGCCCGGCGAGCCCAAAAATAACTGGTTTCATGGATGTGGTTTGCCCAATTGCGGACACGTGCGCAAGCCGGTGGCCGAGGATTTCCCCGGCAAATTGGGCGGATTTGGGACGCTGTGCCCGGCTCTACCCAATCACCAGCAGCGCGCACGCCAAGGCCAGCACAAAACTCACCAAGGTCGCACCAATCACCGGAGTCACCGCGCGCCAGCCCAGTTGCACCAGCAAGTCCATGCGCGACCGCATCGCCGTAGCCGTCACGGCAAGCAGCAGCAACGCTTTCGAAATACCCAAAGCCTGGCCCTGCACATCCGCCGGGATCGCCACAAAACTGTTCAGCGCCGCCACCGCAATGAACGCCGTGATGAACCAAGGCAGGCTCAACCGCTTCAGCATCGCCATCGCGCCGCGCGGTGCATCCTCCGCCGCCGCATCTCCCTTGCCCAGCCACAGGCTGATCAACAGCACGATGGGGGCCAAGGCCGCGACCCGTGCCAGCTTTACAATCGTCGCATAGCCGCCCGCCGCATCGGAAAAGGCAAAGCCGCCGCCAATCGCCTGCGCCACATCATGGATCGACGCGCCGATCAGGAACCCCGCCTGTTTGTCACTCAATGCCAGTTCGGTGGCCAGCACCGGATAGATCGACATGGCAAAAGCACTGGCCAGCGATACACCCACCAAAGTCAGCGCGAATTGCGCCTGGCTCAGCCGCTCCTTGCCGATCACGCCATAGACAGCCAGCGCCGCGCTGGCTCCGCAAATCGCGGTCGCAGCACCCGCCAACAGGCCAACATAAAAAGACTGGCCGAACAATCGCGCTGCCAGAATGCCTGCGCCCATTGTGGCAATCATCACCACCGCCAAAGCCGCAAACGGCCAGACGCCCAGCATCGCCACCTGCGCAAAGGTCATCTGCAAGCCTAGCAGCACGATGCCAAAACGCAGGCCGTTACGCGCCACGAAATCCAGCCCGCGATGGGTGCGCGGATCATGCGTGATGAAATTGAGCGACAGGCCAATGAGCAGCCCCAGCAAGATGATGGGAAAGCCATAATGATCGGAAAGCCACGCCGCTGCGCCCGACGCCACGCCGCACAAGGCAAGGCCCGGCCACAGGCTATCCTTTGGGCCATCGGGCGCGCCTGTGGGCTGTGTTTCGGCCAGTTGCATCTCGCCAAACAGGTCGCCACCATGCGGCAGCCGGTCCCAATCAATGCCCTTCATCGCCCTAATCCCCAGCCTTGCACCACTTATGTCCTACGCTGTCATATTTCCCTTCCCTTATGCGCGTGATTGGCTAATCTGCAACCATATTAGGCATGTGCGCACAATAAGCACGGCGAGGAGAGGGCGAGATGAGCGAACCTGTGACCAGCGACCAGCACGAGGGCATCAGCCCCAAGCAGCGCCGGGTGATGATCATGCTGATCATGCTGTTGTTCGCCGGGAACGCCTTGAACTATGTCGATCGGCAAGTGTTGGCGCTGCTCAAACCCACGCTTGAAGCCGAATTTGGCTGGAGCAACAGCGATTTTGCGCATCTGGGCTCCACCTTTCAGATCGCGGCGGCCTCAGCCTTTCTGTTCATTGGCTGGTTCATTGACCGGCTGGGCGTGCGCCTCGCTTATGGCATCGCAATTGTGGTGTGGAGCGCGGCGGGCATGGCGCATGCGCTGGCGCAGACGGTGCAGCAATTTGTCGCTGCACGCGTCGTTTTGGCGGTTGGCGAAACGGTCAGCACCCCTGCGGGTATCAAGGCCGCGACGCTCTATATGCCGGCAAAAGAGCGCAATGTTGCCATTGGCCTGATCAATACCGCGCCCAATATCGGCGCGATTATCACGCCGCTGCTGATCCCGCCCTTTGCGCTGGCTTTCGGATGGAAGGCCGCGTTTGTCGTTACCGGGGCTTTGGGCTTTGTTTGGCTGGCATTCTGGTGGATGGGCACGCGCAATTTGAAGCCCTTGGGCAATGTGCCTGAGCGTAGCCCGGTCAACTGGGGCGAATTGCTGCGCGATCGGCGGACATGGGCCGTGATCGGCGCGAAATTCCTCACCGATTGCGTGTGGTGGTTCGTATTGTTCTGGATGCCCGATTATTTTAACCGGGTGTACGGCATGGGCCAGGATCAGCTGGGCTGGCCAATTGCCATCATCTTCACCCTTGCCGCCTTGGGGGCCGTCACATCGGGCGCGCTCTATCCGATCCTGTTGTCACGCGGACGCAGCCCCAATGCCGCACGCAAAACATCGATGCTGTTTTATGCATTGGTGGTGATGGCGATGCCGCTGGCGATGATCACGCACAATCCGTGGATCGCCGCGGTGCTGATCGGCATCGGCTTGTTCGCGCATCAGGGCTTTTCAACCAACATCTTTGGCATGACCGCCGACATCGTCCCCGCCATCCGCGTCGCCAGCGTGATCGCTTTGGGCGCAGTCGCGGGCAATATCAGCGGCACCGGGATCATCGAGTTCGCCGGCTGGTCACTGGACAATGGCCATGGCTATACCCCGATGTTCGTGGTCTGCGGCGGGGCGTATCTGGCGGCCTTGGCGTGGATCCAGTTGCTGGTGCCCAGGTTGGAGAATGCGTGAGGGGGGGAGCAAATTAGATTTCGAGGATCTCCAGTAGAGGATCGAAAGCATACAGTGCAGCACGGCGACCAGCAGCAGGTTTAATCGTCCGAAGAAATCCAGCGTCAAGTAGACGTCGCGAAAGCGACCTTGCTGAGGAAGCTGGAATACCTGATCGCTCAACAAATCGATCATTCCAAAATACCGGACTTGAAAATACGAAATCTAACGCCTGATCATGAAATTGTGAGTTTAGAGTCTCACGGAAACGCTCTCTCATTTCGCTATGAAGAGCGAATATTTTGTCCGTCGTCTCGATATTAATGGACGCTTGGGAATGCATTGCTTTTAGAAAAAATATACACCAGCTAGTCCAATCTCCATTTTCTGATACAGATCTCATTCTTTCTATGTATTCGTCTTTATGATTCTCAAAATATCCAGAAACAAAGAAATTCGGTTGGCTTATAATTCCTAAATTCCACAGCATAAGAGTTATTAGCATCCTACCAATTCGTCCATTTCCATCCTCAAAAGGATGCAGAGCTTCAAATTCTACATGTACAATTGCAGCCCTTATCAATGGACGCATCTTGCCATTATTCATAAAATAGACAAGCTCATTCATAGCTGGCGCTAACTGATCCGGGGAGATCGGTACGTAGTATATTTTTCCTCTCCTATCGTCTCCTATATAATTTTGTTCAATTTTATATGACCCTGGATTTTTTTTTGCACCTCGCCCAAAAGATAAAAGTTGTTGATGTGCAGTTCGAACCAAATGTTCACTTAATGGCGCGCCTTCTGCCAATGATTGCTGGGCATTGCGCAAAGCTATTGAATATAGAAATGTTTCCACATCATCATTTTGTGCTTCACGATAAGGATCATTACTACCAGCATCTTCCTCCGCTTCTAGTCGGTACAGCTCTTCAATTGTCGAGATTGTACCCTCCATCCGCGACGAGCTGACTGCATCTTGACGGCGCAATGGAGCCAAAAATAGCTCGCTGTTGACCATACTTGACATTTTTGCATCATACCGCGCTAGTGAAGCGGCCGCCTCCTCTAGGGGCCCCAACAAAGCTTCATAATCCAATGTATCCGGTGGGAAAGCGCCGGTATGGTAATGGATAGCATCGGACAGATCATATTGGTTGATGCGCATATTTTGGCTTTCGCTGTTATCAATGGAGGTTGGTGAGAACCTACTAACAGCTACCCATTTTGACAACGGATTTCATCCATATTTTGTCATCAAAATAATTAGGTGCCAGCCAAGCCTCATCAAAAGATGTTGATAACAGAAAGTGCGGCCATTCAGTTGGCTACCACCAAAAAGCCCCCCGCACCGCTGCGGAGGGCCTTTCTGTTTCAATCCCTATCCCGATCAGATGATCAGAAATTCACCCGGCCGGTCAAGCCGAAATAGCGGTCGGCTTCGCGGGGAATGATGTAGCGATAGCTGCCGCCGGGGCCGCCGGAGATGATCGAACCGGCATAGCTCTTGTCGAACAGGTTCTTGACAAAGAAGGTCAGTTTCCAGCGATCATCCACATCAACCAGCGCCAGCGAGGCATCGACGGTAGCAAAGCCATCGACGGTGGTGGCGCGGCGGACGACCGGATTGGGGCTCAGTTCATAGAGCTGGTCCGACTGCCATGCCATGTTCGCCGCCAGTTCGACATTTGCAAAACCGCCGGTTTCGATGTCATATTGGCCGCCCAGTGCCATTTTCCAATCGGGCGCATTAGCGAGCGGCGTGCCGCTTGCCACCAGATCGTTGGCATTGGCGCCTGGGGGCAGTAGGAACTGGTCCACCCGCGCCTTGGTATAGGCGAGGCCACCATTGATGCTGAAATTCGCCGACGGACGCGCCAGGAAGTCGAGTTCAACGCCCTGGGTGGTCACCGTGCCTGCATTGATCAGGCGAGTGGTGCGCACCAGATTGACGATATCGGGGCTGTTGGCCTGATAATTGTTATACTTGGCATAGAAACCAGCCATGTTGACGATCAGCGCGCCATCAAGCAACGTCGATTTCAGGCCAGCTTCATAGGCGTTGACGGTTTCCGGTTCGATCACATTGGTGTGAATGGCGGCCATGTTGAAAAACACGTTATAGGCCGGGCCCTTATAGCCGCGGGTATAGCTGCCATAAGCCATCACATCTTCGCTCAGATCAAACTGAACCGCGATCTTACCGGAGAAATTGTCGTTCTTGGTGTTGGCCGTGAACGGCACGCCGTTCGATACGCCCGGCAGGAACCCGGTGCCGGGTGCTGGTTGCAGCGCGCCATTGTTAAACACGCCCGCATCGAAATTGCCGCCAATGCCGGGGCCAGCCAGCGTGGTGCGGCGGATGTGGAATACGTTGAGCTTGTCCTGCGTCCAGCGCAGACCACCGATGACACGCAGGCTATCCGACAGGTTCATCGTCGCTTGACCAAAAAAGGCCAGGTTCTTGAACGTCGAACCGAAATCAGCCGAACCGAAAGGCCGGGTGATGGTCGATACGCCGGGGGCCGTCGAGCAAGGCACCGCGCCATTGACAGCGGGCAGTGTCGAGGCCGAGCAGGTGACCACCGAACGGGTGAATGTGCGGTCAGAATCCGCCTTTGAATAATAGGCGCCCAACACATATTCGAGGAACTGGCCAGTCGGCGAGGCGAGGCGCAATTCCTGGGTGAAGGTGGTGCTGGTCTGCGGACCATCATCATGCAGCTGATTGATGCCCACATAGGGCTGATCCAGCCAGTCGCCATCGCGGATTTCGGTATTGTCCCAGCCACGATAAGACGTGATCGAGGTCAACACATGACCGCCAAGCTCGATATCGGCCTGAAGCGAAACGCCCCAGCTTTCTTCCTTGGTGGCGGTAACCAGATTCTGCTTCACGGCGCGGGTCGCATCGCCATTGATACCGGTGCTGGCCAGAACGCCTGCTGCTGCATTGGTGGGTGCAGGGGCGATGATTTCAGCGCAGCAATCATCATCGGCCTTGCGCCAATCACCGCGCAGGATCAGCGTCATCGTGTCCGACACATCGGCTTCGATCACGCCGCGAACGCCATAATGCTTAAAGCCATTGACGTCATTGCCGGTGAACTGGTTGCGGATATTGCCATCATATTCGCTGTAATAGCCGGTGAAGCGCGAACGCAGCCCCTCGCCCAGCGGCATGTTGATGGTGGCGCGACCGCGATATTCGCCGCCTTCTGCGATGGTGGCTTCGACCAGACCTTCAAACTCGTCGGTCGGGCGCTTGGTGACGATCGAGACGACACCAGCCGAGGCGTTCTTGCCGAACAGCGTGCCCTGCGGACCGCGCAACACTTCGATGCGCTCCACATCGAACAGGTCGGTAAAGCCTTCGCCAGCGCGGCTCAACACCACGCCATCAAGGACGGCAGCGACCGAAGGTTCGGCGGCAATCGAGAAATTGATCGTGCCCACACCGCGCAGGAACAAAGCCTGATTGAGCGTGGTGCCTGCTTTACGGAAGTTGAGGCTGGGCACCAGATATTGGGCATTTTCCAGCGTCAGGCTGCCGCTACGTTCCAGCGATTCAGACCCGACAACCGATACGGCCAAGGCCACATCCTGCAGATTTTCTTCGCGCTTTTGCGCGGTAACGACGATTTCGGCGAACGCGCCCTTTTCCTCGGCCTCTTCGGCAAAGGCGGGGGCGGATGTGGCGATCAACGCGCCAATGGCGACGGACATGGCCGCCCGTGTGCGGAATTGCGGTGTCATCAGAACTCTCTCCCTCTCGCGTGCACAGGGGCGTTGCGGGCCTCCCGTATCAGCCCCTTGCATTGACCCTCAAGCCCGCATATGTCAAGCGGTGTCATATCAAGACAGTTTCAACTGTGGCAGCCACGCAACAACTTGCGGGAAGAGGATGATAAGGGCCGTGAATTGGCATTTTGAGGCGTTGGATGATGGGTTTGACCTGACCTTTGCGGGTCGGGTGCTGCTGAGTCATCGCACAACCTGTCCGGCGCTGGCCATTGGTTGCGGTCAAAGCCAGGTTGCCATGCTGCACGGCAATTTCCGCATTGAAGATGCGCCCTATGCTGTGCGCGAACTAGCGGATTGGATGGCAAGTGATGATGGCGTGGTCTTTACCGATCAGGGTGAGGATTGCGCCCGGATTAGTTGGGGTGATGATGGCCTGATCGTCGAGGCGCTCGATCCTGCCATTAATCGGCTATGGCTGTCGTTCCACGCACAGCCCGGCGAGACCGTGTGGGGCGGCGGCGAGCAGATGAGCTATTTCGCGCTCAATGGCCGTGCGTTCCCGATGTGGACCAGCGAGCCCGGCGTCGGGCGCGACAAGTCCACGGAATTGACGCAGAAAATGGACGCGCAGGGCATGGCGGGTGGCGATTATTGGACCACCAATTATCCGCAGCC
>JBGSTI010000319.1:0-6787 GCA_041736605.1 Sphingomonadaceae bacterium | reverse complement strand
CCGCGCGCACCGCCCGCGATAATGGCGACCTTATCTTGCAAACCCCGCATCACGCACTCCCTTGATCACTTATGTTCACTATCCGATGGGCAGAGCCCGCCTTAATCTATTCCGCCTTACGGCACCGGTTGCCGCCCGGCCCAAGGCGCAGCCCGCTCCAATTGCGCAGCCAGCGCAAACAGGCTGGCCTCATCACCATAGCGCGCGGTGAACATCGCACCGATGGGCAGGCCTTGTGCAGACATGCTCAAAGGCACCGACATCGAAGGTTGCCCCGTCCAGTTCGCCAATTGGGCAAATGGCGAAAAGGCAGAGACCCGCTTTCCCCAAGTTGCAAAGTCACAATCCGGTGACAGGTTGATCTGTCCCAGCTCAAGCGGTGGAGCCGCGAGCGTAGGAGACAAGATCAAATCATAGGTCTCCATGAACTGAGCTATCGTCACTGTAGCTGCTTGGAACAAGTTATTGGCCCGAACATGGTCCATCGCGCTGAAATGGCGCCCATATTCGGCAAAGCCCAGCGTGATCGGTTCGACCAGATCAGCGCCCACCTTCACACCAAGTTCGCTCGCTCGGTCGTCAATATCAGCGGCAATAGCTGGCCCCATCAGGGCAAAACTGGCCTGGCCCAACGCCGCAGCATCCAGCACGGGCGCGGCCTCCTCAACATGATGGCCCAAGCTTTCGCACAGTCGCGCTGCCGCCTGAGTCGCCGCAATACATTGCGGGTCGACTGGCGAACCAGACGGCGGCGTTAGTATCAGCGCAATACGCAGCGGACGCGGATCGCGCTGCGTCTGCGCCAAAAATCCCTCAGCCGGTGCTGGCGCGCCATAGCGCGAACCGGGTTCCGTTCCGTGCGTAGCATCCATCAAAGCGGCGCTATCACGCACAGACCGCGTTATGGCATGATGCGATGACAAACCGCCCCAGCCTTCGGTGCGCAACGGCCCCATAGGGATTCGGCCCCGACTAGGCTTTAAACCAAATAAGCCGCAACAGGACGCTGGCAGGCGGATTGACCCGCCGCCATCGGTGGCGTGCGCCGCCGGAACGACTCCCAAAGCCACAGCAACCGCCGCGCCGCCCGACGAGCCACCGGCAATATGCGCCGGATTCCACGGGTTGCGGGTCGCTCCCGTCAACTGGTTCTCTGTGGTTGCGGTAAGGCCGAACTCTGGCGTTGTCGTTTTGCCGAAAATTACCAATCCGGCGCGTTCATGCCGCTTGACCAGTTCCGACGTTATGTGAGGGCGATAGCCTTGATACAGACGGCTGCCGCCCTCACTAAGTTCACCGGCAATATGGGTATTCAGATCCTTAAGCAGCCATGGAACGCCCGTAAATGGCCCCTCAGGCAATCCAGCGGCAATGGCGGCCCGTCCGCGATCATAGAGCCGCTGCGCCATGAAACCATAGGCCGGGTCAGTCGCTTCGGCCCGGTCAATCGCCTGCTCCAGCAATTCCGATGCGCTGACTTGCCGCGACCGGATCAGCCCGGCAAGCCCGAGTGCGTCGTCGCCCAAGTCTGGCACAGCTGCCATGATTAGGCCGACGCTTGAGACGCAGGCTTGCCCTCACCTTCGACATAATAGCGCGCATAATATTTGCGGAATTGGGCAATTGGTCCGTCACCTTCACAGATCAAGGCATTGGGTTCGAACTTCTGACGATCCCAGATCACCTTGTCCTGATCGAACTGCTTGCAGATGTCGCGTATGATCGCCTTGGCGACGCCGGCGCGCTCCCCGGCAGCCTGTGCCTTGGGTTGGGCAAAACAGAACCGGACATGGACATGATCCAGCTCAACCGGGGTAATGCATGCGACCAGCAGTGTTTCCGAAATGCCGGTAAAGCGCGTCCAGCTTTGCCCCGGCCCCATTGTATCGTAACTGATACAGCCATCCACTTCGCCCCAAGGCGTGCCCATCTTGGCCTTGACGTCTGCGCCGCGTCCCCATTCATCCCAGCGCAGATCGCCGAGTGGAACATTGGCGGTGCCGTGGATATATTTGAAATGGGCCACATCGACGCCATTTTCGGCCATATTCTGGATGCTGCCCCAGACATTCCATTCATGCACGTCAAAGTCGGTCCATTCAGGGTCCGAACATTCGGGCAGAACGGCCACATCAAACAGCGGCGCTTCATCCTGCGGGTGATACCAGGCCCAGATCCAGCGATTGGCCTCGACCACATGCCAGGTGCGCGTGCATTTGCGCTTCACCTGTGGCGGTATCGAGCGGGAATAGGGGATGTCCTTGACCACGCCTTCTTCGCCATCATAGCGCCAGGCGTGGAACGGGCATTCCAGCAATGTGCCATGCACCTTGCCGCCATGGCCCATATGCGCGCCCAAGTGGCGGCAATAGGCATCAACCATCCGCACCTTGCCATCATCACCGCGCCAGATCGCCAGTTCCTTGGCAAAATAGCGCAGAGGCTTCACCTCGCCGACAGCCAGATCGTTCGACAGCAGCAAGGGATACCAGCCAAAGGGAAAACCGATGTCGAGATTGCGTTCCTCAACCGAGGGCCGGTTGGCAGGCTCGGCCAGTCGCCAGTCCTTAAGGTCTTGCCCTTTCAGCTTTTCCAATATCTGCCAGACCGCGACCGGCGCGGTGCGGGCATCGCTTGCGGCTTTGCTATCCATATCGGTCATTATCGCCACCTTGCCTTTTCAGCCCAGATTGAACACGCGCCGCGCATTATCGCGGAGGAATTTGGGCCATACGTCATCTTTGAAGGGCACCTGCTCCATGTCGGCAAATATCCGGTCGAGGCTAAGCCCCATGGGGAAATAGCCCGCATAAATCACCTTGTTGGCACCGCGCGTATTGGCATAGTCGATGATCGCCTTGGGATAATGCTTCGGGGCAAAGGCGCTGGTCGAATAATAGAGGTTCGGCCATTTGATCATCAGCTTGACCGCCAGCGCCTCCCACGGCTCCGCGCCATGCCGCATGACAATTTTTAGGTCAGGGAAGAACCAGCAGACCTCATCAAGATGCTCGACCTTCTGCGTTTCCATCGGGATGCGCGGCCCCGGAATGCCCACATTCAGCAATACCGGCAGGCCCAGTTCTTCGGCGCAGGCATAAAGCGGGAACATATATTTGTGATTGATCGCTACCTGCGGCAGCGTTCCCGCCGGGAACACGCTGATCGCCGATAGGCCCACTTCGGCATGAATACGCTTGATGCGCCGCACTTCTTCCATGCCGCGATTGGGATCGCATGGCAGGTCAAAGAAAAAGCGGTCACTGTACATTTCCTTGGCGCGGCGCGATGTCGCATTATCGTTCCAGCCGATCAGCGCCTGCTGAACATTGAACCGGTCCATCTGCGCGACCGTCCAGCTGACATAATCATCGACATGCCCCGTTTGCGGCACATCCTTGAACATATATTGCGCTGGCATCGAAAATTGCTCCAGCGTCTGCTGATCCTTGATCAGCGGGCGGAACGCGGCGAACCAGTCAGCACGGTCCTCCGATTCCGGAATACCCAGCATACAATCGATGATGCCGATATCTTTGGGCATAGCCATGGTCATGTGTCTCCGTGAATATCTGCCCAGCGCGCGCGCAGGCTAACTTTGTTCAATTTGTCGAGGTGATTGCGCGGCATGGGTTCGCTGACAAAGGCGATCTTGCCGGGCGCCTTATAGCGCGCCAGCCGCTCTGCCACCCAATCGATCACGGCGGCGGCATCCGCGACCGACCCATCATTCATTCGGATCATCGCGACCAACAATTCGCCAAGCCGTTCGTCGGGCACACCAAAGGCCGCGCATTCGGCGATGCCGGGCATCTGCGCCAGCACGCGTTCAACTTCGGCACAATAGATGTTCTCACCGCCCGAGATGACCATATCTTTCTTGCGATCAACGATGAAGACATAGCCCTCTTCGTCAATCAGCCCGACATCGCCGGTCTTCAGCCAGCCATCCTCTGACAATACGGCCGCCGTATCCTCGGGCCGGTTCCAATAACCAAGCATCACCTGTGCCCCGCGCACGACGATCTCGCCCGCCTGACCTGGCGGCAAAATGGCACCATCGGGCCCTTCGATCCGCACATCAACCAGCGGCAATATGCGTCCCGCCGCCTCTGGCTTGCGCACAAATTCCTCGCCCACCGCCTGTGCGATTGATCCGGCGCATTCGGTCATGCCATAGCCCGTGCCCATCATCGCCTGCGGACAGGCTTCCCGCATGGCGGCAAGCAATGTGACCGGCAGAGCCTGACCACCGCTGCCGACATTGCGCAGCGACGTCAGATCGGCTTCTGCAAGCTTAGCCCGGTTGAGCACGTCCCAGATCATGGTCGGCACGCCAGAGAACATGGTGATTTTTTCGTCACTTATCAGGCGCAGTGCCGCATCGGCGTTCCACCGGCGCATAATCACCACTTTCGACCCTGCCAGCAGCGGCGAAAGAAAGGCAGAACCCAGCCCGGAAATGTGGAACAACGGATAGACTAGCAGCACCGCCTGTTGGCCGCTGCCCTGTATCAGCGCCTCGACCGACAATTTCATCGCGGCGGCAACATTGTGCAGCACCTGCATGCCGGCAAGCTGCACCGCCATCAGGCCGGTGATAAGATTGCGGTGCGACAGCACAGCGCCCTTGACCCGGCCCGTCGTGCCCGATGTGAACAGGATGGTGCATGGGTCATCGGCCCCTGCCTCAGCCACAGGCGCAATGGGTGCCGCCTCAGCAATTAGGGCAATCTCTGCCGCATCAAAGGGGTGCGTCAGATCCAGCATCCGTCCGGCATAGCCACCCTCACGGATCAGCGCCGCCCGGCTGCTATCCGCGAGCACCAAAGCCGGTGTCACTTCGTCAATCATCGCCACCAGCTCACCCGGCGCGCCGCGACTGTTGAGCAACGCTGCCACGCCGCCCGCCTTGATCACCGCCAGAAAAGCCACAATCCATTCGGCCCGGTTGCGCATGCAAATGGCAACACGCTCTCCGCGCTTGATCTGCAACAGCGGCACCAGCTGGTCGCGCCAGGCAAACACCTGTGCAAAGCTCAAACGCCGTTGGCTTCCATCGGCATTCTCTTCGACGATGAAGGTCTTGTCGCCATGCCGTCTGGCCGTCTCGATCATCAGATTGATGTCGGAGGGCGCAGAGACAAATTGCCGCAACCCGTCCCGTTCGCCAATGGCAAAGGGTGCGCCGGGTGCCGTGAGCGCGTCAAAGGCGGGGTCGGACGCGGTCATGACACGTCTGCTGCAACAGATTTGGCCCAGCGATAATCCTGCTTGCCCGCCGCTGAACGCCGCACATCATCGACCCAGACCAACGCCTTGGGTATCTTGTAGCCGGCAAGATGATCGCCTAGGAAAGCGCGAACCACGTCAAGGTCCGGCTTGGCCTGCCCCTCACGCAGCGACACGACACCGACCACCCGTTCGCCCCAGCGCGGATCGGGCTGTCCCGCCACCACCGCATCCTTGATTGCCGGATGGGCGCGCAGGGCCTCCTCGACTTCTTCGGGGAATATCTTTTCACCGCCACTGTTGATGCACGTCGAACCACGGCCAAACATGGTGATCATGCCATCATCATCCAGCCGCCCCGCGTCGCCGCTGACCGACCATAGACGGCCATTAATGGTGCGAAACACCTCCGCACTTTTGGCCGCATCGCCGAAATAGCCAACTGGCGTATGGCCGCTACGCGCGATGAAGCCAGTCTCACCGGACTTCGCCAAACGGTCATCGATGATGACCTGCTGATTTTCATTGGCAGGCAACCGCATGATGCCCCCACCTGTTGCGCCGCTGGCCTGCCCAGCCACGCCGGTTTCCGAAGACCCCATGCCGTCGCTGATGCTGCAACTGCCAGGAAGAAAGCGCCGCAGATCATCCTTTACGTGCTGCGAAAAAACTGCGCCACCCGAACCAAAATTGACCATGGTCGCCAGCGACCAGCGTTCCGGATGCGCCAACAGGGCGTCGCGCAATGGTATGGCCATGGCATCACCGACGATCTGGACGATGTTGACGCCCAACCGATCAACCTTGTCCCACAAGGCCGCGGGATCAAAGCTGCGCCCCTCATCCAGCACGATCGTCAGGCCATTGAGCATCGCCGACCAAATGGACCAAAAAGCCGCTGCGTGCATCAACGGCGCGACCGGGAACAGCTTGAGCGGATAGCCCTTGCTGGCGCGATCCCCAATATCCTCTGGCACACCCAACGGGCCTGCCGGGTTGAAATAACCGCCGCCGCCTGCACAGGCGAAAATGAACGCCTTGTGCGGCCACATCACGCCCTTGGGCATACCAGTAGTGCCGCCAGTATAGGTTAGCACAATATCGGTTTCATGGCGCGGCCACGGCCCGCTGGCAGGCGTCGCCAGCAGGTCGTCATAGGCCAGCGATCCCTCCATCGAACAGCCCGATCCATCCTCAACCGCAACACAGAGGCGCAATCCGGGAAGATCGGGGCGCAACTGGCGGACAATATCGCCAAATTCCGCGCCATGGATGATGGCTGCCGCCTCGGCATTATCAAATAGATAGCGCAGCTCATCTGCCCGATAGCGGTAATTGACGTTGAACGGCACTGCGCCAAGTTTGACCACAGCAATGAACGCCTCAAGATGCTCAGCGCGGTTCATCAGATAGAGTCCAACACTGTGCCCCCGGCCAATGCCCTGCGCCGCCAGCCCTGATGCCAGCCGGTCGGCCCGGCCGTTCAGTTCGGCATAGGTCAGCGTCATCGAATCCGATATAACCGCCACATTATCTGGCACCGTCGCCGCCACGC
>JBGSTI010000238.1:0-1714 GCA_041736605.1 Sphingomonadaceae bacterium | reverse complement strand
TTGAATTGAAAGGACCATAGAATGAGCGAAGTTTTGACCGAAGTGCGCGGCAACGTGCTGATTATCACCATCAATCGGCCCGAGGCCAAGAATGCAGCGACAAAGGCCGTGGCCGAAGGCATTGCGGCAGCGCTGGATCGGCTGGATGCCGAGGATGATCTGCGCGTTGGTGTTATCACCGGAGCGGGCGGCACATTTTGTTCGGGCATGGACCTGAAAGGTTTTTTGCGCGGTGAATCGCCCATCGTAGCTGGACGCGGCTTTGCCGGCCTCACCGAAAAAGGGCCGCGTAAGCCCCTGATCGCGGCAGTTGATGGCTATGCGCTGGCGGGCGGTATGGAAGTGGCGATGTCGTGCGACCTGATTGTCGCCAATGACAAGGCGCAGTTCGGCATTCCCGAAACCAAGCGCGGTCTGGCGGCGGCGGCGGGTGGCCTGATGCGCCTGCCGCGCCAGATCCCCTCACGCATCGCCATGGAATTGGCGCTGACCGGCGATTTTATTAGCGCAGCACGCGCCTATGAACTGGGTTTTGTCAATCGTCTGGTCGAAGGTGTGGCGCTGGACGGCGCACTGGAGCTTGCCGCGCGGATCAGCGACAATGGCCCGCTGGCGGTGCAAGTGTCCAAGCAGGTCATCCTGCAATCGCCTTTGTGGAGCGATGAGGAAATGTGGAAAAAGCAGGGTGAGCTTGTCGCGCCGGTCTTTGTCTCATCCGACGCCCGCGAAGGTGCCGCAGCCTTTGCCGAAAAGCGCAAGCCCAACTGGACGGGCAAATAAGGGAACAGGATGGTACCCCGGTGCAAGCCGGGGTTCATTTTCGATTGTTGCGCTCTGGGCCTCAGCTTTCGCCGGGGTACAGAATGGACTCAATAAAACAGCGCGACGCTCTGCATGCCTTTCAGCACGGGCTGACAATCGGCGTCATACATGGTCATGAACTGGCTGCTCGCGCCATGATCGCTGTGATGGCTGATCGATTCACACAGCCACCAGCCATTGGTCGTCTGCGGCACTTCCACCAGCATGTTGACCTGCCAGTTCATCGAACTGATCGGGCCATGCTCGCTCGACAGGCTCATCGCCGCGGGGGGCAGGGCATCGCCAATGGCAAGCACTTCGGTGATCGGGTCAAGCCCTGCGCGGTCTTTCAACCGATTCCACACCAGCATTTCGCCCGATTGGGTGCCAATCTGGCTGCGCTTGTCCGAATATTCCATGTTGCAGGTAAAAAATTGCTCTGGCCCGCTGCGCACATTGCTGTCGTCGGGCAGGGGCGGCGCATTGGTGGCCGCACTTGCCGGTTGCACCAGCACGCTGGCGCGCGACCGCATGAAAATATAGGTGCCCATGAAACCCAGCCCGTCATCGCTGGCAATCCGCACCTCGACAAAGCAGGTGTTACGGCCCTGGCGCAGTATCTCGGCGCTGATGTCCAACGTCCCGGCCAGCGGCCCGATAAAGGCCACCTGAACCGACCGTAGCGGCGGGATATCATCACCCAGCATCCGCGCGACATGATGGCCAATCGCTGTCGACAGGCCGCCATAGGCGGTGCGGCCCTGTTTCCACGTAGCGGGCACTTCGCCGGTCCAGCGACCACGGCCATCCGCGCAGTCACCGGTGATAGCGCCCAGCAATTGGGCCAGAGAAATCAACGTCATCGCAAAGCTATCCGCAAACGCCGATCAGCGGACGCGCGGACCGCCAAAGG
>JBGSTI010000127.1:0-3822 GCA_041736605.1 Sphingomonadaceae bacterium | reverse complement strand
GGCAGCAACGCCAGCGGCCGCCCCTTCGGCGTCGCCCGCTGTGCCACCGCCCAATGCCCCTAACGGCACCGGGGGACAACCATGAACACGCTCCTCCCCGCCCCGCTGCGCGATCTGCCGTGGAAGGTCATGGGCCTGTTGTTCGCCATCGCGCTTTTTGGCGGCGTGGTGCTCTATTCGGCGGCAGGCGGCAGTGTGTCGCCTTGGGCGTTGACCCATATGGTTCGCTTTTGCGTATTTCTGGTCATGGCGCTGGTCATTTCACGGGTACCGATAAAGGTCTTTCAACAGATCGCCTTTCCTCTGTTCGGGGCGGTTACCTTGCTGCTGATGGCGGTGGAACTGCTCGGTGCAGTCAAGGGCGGCAGCCAGCGGTGGCTGGATCTGGGCTTTATCCGCCTGCAACCATCAGAACTGATGAAACCCGCCGTGGTGCTGGTGCTGGCGCGCTTTTATGACATGCTACCAGTGGGCGCGACACGCAGCTGGAGCGCCATCTGGCCCGCATCGCTGCTCATGGGCGTTCCCGCCGCTTTGGTGCTGCTCCAGCCTGATCTGGGCACCACCTTGGCCATTCTGGGCGGAGGCATTACCGTGATGTTCCTCGCTGGCCTGCCAATGCGGCTGTTCGTCGGCGGCGGACTGGCCATGCTGATCATTGCACCTTTGGCCTATTTCTTTGGCTTGCACGATTATCAGCGCAAACGGGTGCTGATCTTCCTTGATCCCGAAGCCGATCCGCTGGGCGCAGGCTATCACATCTCGCAATCCAAAATCGCGATTGGCTCTGGCGGCGTGTTCGGCAAGGGCTTCCTCAATGGATCGCAAAGCCATCTCGATTATCTGCCCGAGGGGCATACCGATTTCGTCTTTGCCACCATGGCCGAGGAATGGGGATTGCTGGGCGGATTGTTGGTCATTTTCGGCTTTTTCCTGCTGCTCAAATGGGCTTGGGGTGTAGCGGTGGATTCGCCTTCGCGCTTTGGCAAGCTTCTCTCGGGCGGGCTGGCGATGACGATTTTCCTCTATATTGCCATCAACCTGATGATGGTGATGGGCATGGCGCCCGTGGTCGGCATTCCCCTGCCCTTTTTGAGCCATGGCGGCTCGGCGATGATGACCGTGATGATGTGCATCGGCATGCTGATGGCGATGGAACGCCAAAAGGGACGCAGCGGTTCGCTGCTGAGCTAGGCGCTGCAAAGCCACCTGACCGGGCCGCACAAAAAATCGTGCAGCCCGCGCAACTTTGCCCTTTTCATACCCCCCACCATCGCTTAGAGACGCCTTTCCGAATCGCTGGATGCATGGCCAGCCAGCGAAATGGGGACGCATAGCTCAGTTGGTAGAGCAGCTGACTCTTAATCAGCGGGTCCTTGGTTCGAGCCCAAGTGCGTCCACCAAAATCCCTCAATAAACCAATGGATTAGTAGCCTCCCAAGGGAGTGGGCTGTCTGCCGTGGAGCCTAGATTTCGCTATAGGCTCCCTATAGGCTCCACCCACTGCCCACTCGTGCGCAGATTGAGTTCTCCACAGTCCAATGGAAATCACCTCAAGCGGCACCCAAGGACCGGTGGTTCGTGTGCGGGGAGGCCCCGTGCCATGAGTTAGCGTTGTCTGGCGACGGGCCAGTTGCTAGCGTGGTCGAATGGCAAAGCCGCATTCCACCAAATTGGTCGAAACCGAGTTCGATGAATATCTGGAGCTGCGAATCAACCAGCTCGGCTTGCATACCTCTGTTTCCGACATCCGGGTTTCGGCAATCAGGTTCCAGACGAAAATCGACTTGGTCCATAACCAGGCGAATGCCTTGCTGGCATTGGGCGCTGCGTTCCTCTTTGCAATTGGCCACAAGATTGCAGTCGCTCCGACGCTCAGCCTCAAAGACTTTCTTTGGATTCTTCCAGGCGGACTTCTGGCTTTCGCCTTGCTCGCCTTGGGCTTCCGTCGCCGAAGCTGGACACATTACCTTGGATTGTGGCGATTGCGACCCCTGCGCTGCGAGGCGCAGTCCGCCATCGACGAGGTTCTGGACGAAGCCGATGCTGGAAACCACACTATCATGCGCATCGCCGACAGCGGGACGGGAATGACCGCGACGCCCGTCAGCCACAGGCCGGTCGATCTTGTCCTGGGCAAAGGCTGCCTTGCCGAAGCATGGCTGGCGGCGAGGCTGTTCGGCAGCGAAAATGCCAAGCGCCAGTTCGTCGTCGTCACGCCCGAAGCGACTGGCGAGTGGTTCAACTACTTCCTCTGGAATCCACCCGTTGCGGATCACTTGCTCAACCTGTTCGACCGCACCCCGGAAATCTATGCGGGCGATAGCATCAAGCGGCTCAAGGTCAGGATCGCGCTTCGCGAGGTTGTCACATTCGTTGCCAAGCAAAAGGAATCGGGCAAGGCTGCGATGAGGAAGGATGTTGTCGTTTCGGCATTTGAAAAGGCGCTGAAGATCGAAGCCGCCCGCATTCGCGCGGCGGGAGAAATCGACGACAACGAGGAGCGGCAGCTTTGTCGGCTCAATATCACCGGCGATGCTGTCACCTACGATCCCGCCGAAACGTCCGGCAATCGGGGGCGCAAACCTGAAAGCTGGGTCCTCAACCTGATGAGCGGCCAATACCGTCCGGTCACGCGCCCCTTGTCCGAAACAGTCAGGAACGAGTTGAACTCGACGCCCGGCTTCGTCGCCTGAATTTCTTGCCAATTGGCGGCCACGGCGACGACCGGCGATTGGGAATATGCATGCTGGGGACCTCTCGAAAGGAGGTTCGCATGACCGACACGACAATAGTCCTACTGAGCATGCGGCAGGTTCAAGCCGCGCTCAATATCCGCTCCCGCTCGACCATCTACGACATGATCGCGCGCAAGGCCCTGCCCCCGCCCTGCGTGATCAACCGGCGCGGCTTGCGCTGGCGCGAGAACGATATCCGCGCTTGGATCGATAGCCTGCAATCGCGCAACTGATCTGATCCAGTGCGCAGGCCGCACACATCACCACTCTCCCTAGTCCACATTTTTTGTGCCGGACAGGCTTGCCCGGCTGGAGAACCCTCGTGTCCTTTTTCCAACGCTCTGCCCGCAGACATCGCTTTGTCGCCCATACCGTCCAAGTCCAGAAGTGCATCGCCCCGGAACTCATTTCGCTGGCTGATCGCCTCTTTGCAGATGATGCCGACGGTGCCGCATTTCGCAACGCGCTGCGGCCATTCTTCATCACCGAACGCCCGCGCATTGCGATCCTCAAGGGCGATGAAATCTGGTTCCACCTTGAAGGTCCGAGCTTCGCTTGCGGGGACCGGACCTTCCCCCTTGGCGCGCAGGTTTTCATCAACTGTCGTGGCTGGCTGCCGC
The DNA here is from genome assembly GCA_041736605.1 of Sphingomonadaceae bacterium. Classification (GTDB taxonomy): domain Bacteria; phylum Pseudomonadota; class Alphaproteobacteria; order Sphingomonadales; family Sphingomonadaceae; genus JBGSTI01. The sequence continues at coordinate 464 of JBGSTI010000127.1, read as the reverse complement.
TTGGTCCGGTCGATGCGGCTGACCTTCATGCCGTCCTGCGCGAGGCCATCGACGCGGCGACCTACCGGTGGCTGGTCAAGCGCAACCTGCTTGATCAGGTCGAGACGTTTCGCGCCCGGCGCGACCGCCCGATCGATGACGAAATAGCCCTTCGCCAAATGGCCGCCGCAGCGGGCTCGATCCATCCGGAAGAGGAGCCAAGCAATGCGTAAATTTCACTCGGACGGACAGGATCGAAAGGGCTGCGATACTACGTATCGTGCCAGCAATTCAGATACACACCCCACGCACGGGTGCATGCCTGATTTCCGCCGTTCCCGTGGGGGGCGATGCGCGCGCTCTTTGCGCCCTCGCCTGCCAACCCTCGCATTTCGACCGAAAACGCAGCGCGCGCATGGCGCGCTGCGGGAGGTGCAACAATGAACCGCATCAAACTCTCGATCCGCATACCCGCAGAGCAGGAA
>JBGSTI010000118.1:0-2012 GCA_041736605.1 Sphingomonadaceae bacterium | reverse complement strand
CGCGCCTTTCTGGCCGAGGCACAAACGCGCATGGGCCATGTGCTGGGCGATATCGACATGGCCGCGCCGCGATCATCCTATCCGCTCAATTTCCACCATACCGCGCGTATTGTGCAGGATCGGCTGGCGCTGGTCGGCGATGCAGCGCACGGCATCCATCCGATTGCGGGCCAAGGGCTCAATCTGGGCCTGCGCGATGCGGCAGCCTTGATCGAAGTGCTGGTGGATGGCGCGCGTCTGGGACTGGATGCGGGCGATGCGCAGTTGCTGGCACGCTACGAGCGCTGGCGCGCGGTGGATAGCTTCATGGTGGCCGGCGCAACCGATGTGCTGACGCGGATTTATGGCGTTCCGGGGCGCACGGCATCGGCGGTGCGGCGGTTGGGCATGGGCATGATCCAGCGCCTGCCCCCGGTGAAGAACTTCTTCATGAACGAGGCGCGGGGAACGTCGGGCAAGCTGCCCAAGCTGTTGCAAGGTTTGCCGGTTTAATGCACCCAAACCCCTCCCTTCCAAGGGAGGGGCAGCGAGACTTACGAACTTGTTCGTTAGTCGCAGCGGGGGTGGGTCATTCGGGTGCGCTCTATCTAACCAGCACCCACCCCAACCCCTCCCTTTGAAGGGAGGGGCTTTTGTTATTCAAACCCCATCCGGGCCCATACCGGCAAATGATCCGACGCGCGCCGCGCCAGCGCACTGTCATGCACGCCGCAGTCCCGCACATGCAGCCCGGCGCTGTGCATGATCCGGTCCAATTCTGCCACCGCACGCCGCGCGTGAAAGCTTTTGCCGCAGGGGGCAAAGCGATAATGCCGGGCAAAATCGCGTAGGCATCCGCCCGCAACCGACCATTCGTTGAGGTCACCCATCAGCACCGCCGGAATGCCCAGCTCCGCGCAATGCGCCTCGGCATGACGGCACACAGCCAAAGCCTGTTGACGACGGCGCAGGCCGGATAGGTCCAGATGCATACCATAGACCGCGACGCGCCGATCCTTGATGGCCAGATCGGCCATCACCGCACCGCGCGGCTCAACGCAGGGAATATGCAATATGTCGTGATGGATGATCTCCACCGATTTGCGTACCAGCAACACATTGCCGTGCCAGCCCATCGAATCGCTTTGCACGTCCAGCGGCACGGCCTTGTAGTCGCTATGCGCCGCCAGTAGCATGGGTGACAGGATAGCGACACGGCTTCCGAAACGCTGATCCGCCTCTTGCAGGGCAATCACGTCTGCGCCGATTTCGTTGATCACTGCCAATATGCGTTCAGGATTGCGGCGGCGGTCCAGCCCGATGCCCTTGTGGATATTATAGCTGGCGAAGGTGATCATTTGGATGGGATTAGCAAGTCCTCACGCCCCGGCATAGATCATCAATCCATGCGCGCTGTCTTTGGACGGTTTCACCGCCTCACCCTTGTCCAGCGCGCGCAATTGCTTGTCGATGGCGCGAAGCGCGCGGGTCAATTGGCCAGCGCCAAAGGGCTTGGCCAGACAGCCCAGCGCCAGCCCGTCGATATTGTCCGGGCAATCGCCCGATGCCAGCAGCACATGGACGCCCTGTGCCCGCGCCTGTCGCGCCACGTCCAACCCGTCGCCTCCATTGTGCAGATGCAGATCAAGCAGAATCAAATCCACCTGTTCGCGCATCAGGCAATCGATCGCGCCGTCAACCGTATTGACTGTCCCGGCCACGCGATAGCCTGCGTCCAGCAACGTGCTTTCATGGTCAAAGGCGACCAGAGGCTCATCCTCGACCACCAGCACCGATTTGATCTGCCTGTCCTGCCGCCGGAAAATCATTGTCCATCCCTTTTGCGCGCAATTGGCGCATCATTCCCGTTGATAAAGCAGAGAATTGTCCCTCTGCCTGTGATGCTACGCACGAGGAACGGATTTAGGCATGCATGTTTGCAAAAAAATCCCTATGGCACGGTCATATGCCTGATTATCGAGACAAGCCGCGCCGTCCCCGTCGACCCGACGCCGACCAGCCCCGTTCTGACC
>JBGSTI010000047.1:0-3778 GCA_041736605.1 Sphingomonadaceae bacterium | reverse complement strand
TCGCCGCCCGCCACCGCGCCTTCACCATGACCGCCGCTGGGGCCTGTCGCCCATCCATATCGCCCATGCTGTCACCGTGCTGTTGCTAGTCATCTGGTGCATTGCCCCTGCATCCGCGCAGGATTTGACGGCACAGGCGGCGCGCAGCATTGATGAACCGACCGCGCTGGGCCTGTTGCTGCTGGGCATGACTGGCCTGTTGGTCGGTCGCCGCTTTGGCCGCGCCCGCCGCAAGGATTAGGGCACACTATCACAAGTTGCGTTGTGCCCCTGCGCGGCTGGCCTTGGCCAGCATTGCCGGGCATGACCATCCGGGGTCGTCCATGGGGGTGGGCGGCCCCATTTTGTTTGGCGGCTTGACCAATCGCCCCGCCTTGCGCCAAGGCTTTGCGCGAGACAAAGGGATCAGCGCATGACCGACATTATCGACCATCTGGAACAGGTAATTGCGCAGCGACGCGGCGGCGATCCGGAAACCAGCTATGTCGCACGCATGGCGCACAAAGGCCGGGCCAAAATTGCGCAGAAAGTGGGCGAGGAGGCCGTCGAGGCCGTGATCGCCGCGATGGCCGATGATCGCGAAGGCCTGATCGGGGAAAGCGCCGACTTGATTTTTCACCTCATGATGCTGCTGGCAGAACAAGGGATCAGCATGGCCGAAATCCGAGCCGAGCTGGAACGGCGCGAGGGCATTTCAGGCATTGCCGAAAAGGCCTCGCGCAAGTCATAATCACAGGCACAACGCACGGAGAGTCTATGCCCATCGATCCCAGCCTGCCCTATGACGACGCCAACATCTTTGCCCGCATCCTGCGCGGTGAATTGCCGTGCAAGCGCGTGTATGAAGACGATCATGCGCTGGCCTTTCACGACATCAACCCGCAGGCGCCGATCCATATTTTGGTAATTCCCAAAGGGGCCTATGTCAGCTGGGATGATTTCACCCGTCAGGCGAGCGAGGCCGAAATCGCCGGGTTCATCCGCGCCGTGGGCGCGGTGGCGCGGCAGGAAAATCTGGTCGAGCCGGGTTATCGCCTGCTCGCCAATATTGGTGTGCATGGCCATCAGGAAGTGCCGCATCTGCACGTCCATCTATTTGGCGGACAGCCTTTGGGACCAATGCTGGCGCGATAACCCACTTGCACCCCGGCGCAAGCCGGGGCCCAGCTCAATTCAAGGGATCGGTTGTTCGCCCACGATGCTCAGGCCATGGCCCGCAATCGCCACGACATTCTGGTGCGAGTTGGTGAGCAACACCATGTCATGCACGCCCAGATCGGCCAGAATCTGTGCGCCAATGCCATAATCGCGCAGATCGGTGCTGGGTTTCACATGCGCCATTTCCATGGCCAGTGCATCGGCGCTATTGGGCATCAGCATCACAACAATGCCCGACCCATGCTCGCCAATCGCTTCCATTGAACGTTGCAACACGCGCATACGATCGCCCTGACGGCCCAGCATATCATCATAAAGCGATACGGCATGCATGCGCACAAGCGTCGGTTCACCGGGAACAACGCGCCCTTTCTGGAGCACCGCTGTTACGGCATTATTGGTCTTGTTGCGGTATGATTTGGATATCCATGTGCCGCCATAGCGCGATTCAAAGGGTGTCTCATGCTCGCAATAAACCAGATGGTCATGACGGCGGCGATATTCGATCAGATCGCGGATTGTGCCGATTTTGAGGTCGTGCAGACGGGCATAGGCCATCAGGTCATCGAGCCGGGCCATGGTGCCATCTTCGCGCATGATCTCGCAAATGACGCCCGAGGGATTAAGGCCCGCCATGCGCGAAATATCGACCGCTGCCTCGGTATGGCCAGCGCGCACCAGCACACCGCCATCGCGCGCGCGCAGCGGAAAGATATGGCCGGGCGACACGATATCGCCCTTGCCCTTGGTGCCATCAATCGCAACGCTGACCGTGCGAGCGCGGTCCTTGGCCGAAATCCCGGTCGTCACGCCTTCGCGCGCCTCGATCGAAACGGTAAACGCGGTCTCCATGCTTTCGCCATTGATCCGGCTCATCGGATCAAGGCCCAGTTGGTCACAGCGTTCACCCGCCAGCGCCAGACAAATCAGCCCACGCCCGTGCGTCGCCATGAAATTGATCGCATTGGGCGTCGCCATTTGCGCCGGGATGATCAGATCGCCTTCATTTTCGCGGTCCTCATCATCGACAAGGATGTACATGCGGCCATTGCGCGCTTCTTCGATAATCTCTTCAATCGGCACCAGAACCTGACGATCATCATTGCCCAGCAGAAACTGGTCCAGCTTGCGCAGGGTTTCGGCATTGGGGTTCCAGTCCGGCTCATGGCAATCGCGCAGCGTATTGGCATGAAGCCCCGCCGCCCGCGCCAGCCCGGCGCGTGTCATGGTTCCCTGGTCGATGATATCGCGAACGCGATCAATGGTGCTGCTCATAGCCACACGATATGGCGCAACATCACATCGCACAAGGGTGTTGTCACATTTACTATCACATTTTTTGGGATAGTGTGATTTTCGATGTGATTGCGCGCTGGTTGGAAATCGCGCTTCATTCCCAAGGCAAAGCCGGATAACAGCCGCCATGCCTTATGCATTCCCCCATTTCGATGCCGCTGCGTTCCTGCGCGATACGTGGCAGCGCCGCCCGCTGTTGATCCGCAATCCTTGGGGGCAATGGCACAATCCGCTGGAACCGGACGAACTCGCGGGGCTGGGTTGCGAGCCGGGCATCGAGTCGCGGCTAGTTGTCGGCAGCGATTCGCAATGGCAGGTCGAACATGGCCCCCTGCCCGAAAGCCGCTTTGCCGATCTGGAAGGCAGCCCATGGACCTTGCTGGTGCAGGCGGTGGACCAGATCGTGCCTGATGTCGCCGCATTGATCGCGCCGTTTCGTTTCATCCCCGATTGGCGGATCGATGACGTGATGGTCAGCTATGCCAGCGATGGCGGCGGGGTTGGCCCGCATTATGACCAATATGACGTGTTCCTGATCCAGGGGCTGGGCCGCCGCCGCTGGCGCGTGGGGCCGAAATGCGATGAGGCAACGCCGCTGCTGCCCCATCATGATCTGCGGCTGCTGGCCGATTTTCATGCCGAGGCCGATTATGTGCTGGAACCCGGCGATATCCTGTATCTGCCGCCCGGCTTTGCGCATGATGGCGTGGCGCTGGGCGATGATTGCATGACCTATTCCATCGGTTTTCGCGCCCCATCGCGCGCCGATCTGGTCGGGGATTTCGCCGATGACCTGATCGAACACATGGCCGAGGATGATCGCTATGCTGATCCAGGTCTGGCTCAACAGGCCAATCCGGGGGAAATTACAGCGGACGCGCTGGCGCGGCTGCACGCGATGGTGACCGAGGCCTTGGCCGACAAGCAGGCCTTTGCCAGCTGGTTTGGCCGCCATGCCAGCCAGCCCAAATATCCCGATAATGACTGGCGACCTGATGCACCCGTGTCGGCGGACGATGTACGGGCAATGTTGCAGGACGGCCAAGTGCTGGAACGCAATCCGGCGAGCCGTTTGGCCTTTGTGCGGCGACAGGATGGTGGCGCAACGCTGTTTGCGGATGGGCAGGATTTTGTTGTTCCTATGGCGCTGGCAGAAAGCCTTTGCGCGCAGCAACATGTCGGCGGCGAAGTAGGCTGGCTGGATGATGAAACGGCGCTGGACGTGCTGGTGGCCTTGTTCAATCAGGGCAGTTTGGTGGTTGAGGACGACGAAGACTAACCCACCTGTTCCTCGCGCCATTCCCCCTGCCCCAGCCCGTCCAGC
>JBGSTI010000512.1:0-9141 GCA_041736605.1 Sphingomonadaceae bacterium | reverse complement strand
AGCTGTCCGACGCCGCCGAGTCTGATACCGCCGCCGTGGTGGCTGCGCTAAAGGCATCGGGCGCCAATGTGCTGATCAATTTCCTGCCAGTTGGATCACAGGAAGCCGTTGAATTTTATATGGAATGCGCGCTTCAGGCGGGCCTTGCCGTAGTAAACTGCATCCCGGTGTTCATTGCCAGCGATCCTGTCTGGGCCGAGCGTTTCCGCGCCCGCGGGCTGCCGATTGTCGGTGATGACATCAAGGCACAGATCGGCGCAACCATCCTGCACCGCACCCTGTCTGAACTGTTTGCGGCGCGCGGCGTGACCATGCAGCGCACGTATCAGCTCAATACCGGTGGCAATACCGATTTCATGAACATGCTGGATCGCACCCGGTTGCAAAGCAAGAAAATGTCAAAGACCGAGGCGGTGCAATCGGCGTTGGCTGCGCGGCTGGATGATGAAAATATTCTGGTTGGTCCGGCGGAATATGTCGCCTGGCAAAAAGACAACAAGCTGTGCTTCCTTCGCGTTGAGGGCGAGCATTGGGGCGGATCGCAGGTCAATATGGAAATCCGCCTGTCGGTGGAGGATAGCCCCAATTCGGCGGCGTGCGTCGCTGATGCGGTTCGCTGTGCCAAGCTGGCGCTGGATCGCGGCGAAAGCGGCCCGTTGCTGGTGCCTTCGGCTTGTTATTGCAAGCATCCGCCCGAACAGATCGATGATCGCAGCGCGAGTTTGATGTTGCAGGATTTCATCAAGGCGCAATCGATCGCCGCAGAATAAGCGTAGCAAGGTCGCTTAGATGCCTTTCCTGCCCCCCGAAAATGGCCCGATACCACCGGATGCCGCGCCGTTGGCTGTGCGCGATGCGGTGATCATCGCGGCGGGTTATGGCAGCCGATTGCAGGCCTTGTCATCGTCAAAGCCGCTAACGCCGGTGTGCGGCATGACCCTGATCGAAATTGGCGTGCGTCAATTGGCCTTGGCGGGCGTTGAGCGGGTGATTGTGGTGACTGGCCATGAAGCAGACCGGCTGACAGCGGCGCTGCCCGATATCGCCCTTCGCACCGGCGTGGCGATTGAAACGGCGCATGTCGATGATTGGTCGCGCCCCAATGGTTGGTCCGTCATGGCGGGGGCCGCCAAAATTGCGGGCGATTATCTGCTGGTCATGGCCGATCATATTCTCTCCGCCGATATCCTGATCGCTTTGGCACAGGGGCATCAGGCTGGCATGGCGGTTATGCTGGCCACCGATTCCCGGCTGGAAAGCGACCTGATCGACCCCGATGATGCCACCTATGTCCGTTGCGACCGCGCAGGGCGGATCATTGCCATTGGCAAGCATATGGACCAGCCCCAGGCCGTCGATTGTGGTGCCTTTTACGCAACGCCCGCCTTGGCAGAGGCGATTGCGGCGGCAATTGCAGCGGGGCGGGCGGGCAGCCTGTCTGATGGCATGCAGATTCTGGCGGATCAGCGCCGCGCCGCAACGCTGGATATTGGCGACGCCTGGTGGATCGACGTTGATGATCCTGCCGCGCATGATCGCGCCACGCGCGATTTGCCCGCACATCTGCCGCATGTGCTGGTGGCGGCATGACCGCGCGCCGCCCCTATTTGCTGGACGTGACCCGGCTGGTCGCCCTGGGCTGGACCGGCGGTCGGCCCACCGGGATTGACCGGGTGTGCGATGCTTATCTTCAGCATTATCGCAACCGCGCCTATGCCGTTGTTCAGCATCGCGGTGTCTATCGCACATTGGATGCACGGGAATCGGACGGGCTATTTGGCGTTCTGGCCCATCGCGGCCCCGGATTTCGCTCGCGCTTTCTGGCACGGGTTCCCGGCATTGTGCGCAGCAGCAACCTGTCGCTGCATGGCGGCGGGCAGATTTACTTGAACGTGGGCCATACCGAATTTGATCTGCCCAGCCATCAACGCTGGGTGGAGCAATGTGGCCTGCGCGCGGTCTATCTGATCCATGATCTGATCCCCATCGAGCGCACCGATATCTGCACGCCGCATGCCACACGCCGCCATCATGGCCGCGTGGTCAATGCGCTGGGCGCGGCGGCGGGAATCATTGCCAATTCAACCGCCACGGCGGATAATCTGCGCCGCTTTGCCAGCGATAACGGGCTGCGTCTGCCGCCGGTGATGTCGGCGCATTTGGGTGTGCAGCCTGTGGATGTGGCCCCTGCGCCCGGCCTGCCTGCCAGCCCTTATTTCGCCAGCCCTTACTATGTCAGTGTCGGCACCATTGAGCCGCGCAAGAACCACATGACCCTGCTGCGCGTATGGCAAGGGCTGCTGGCCCGCAATGCGGCCAAGGTTCCACATCTGGTGCTGATTGGCCAATGGGGCAAAAATGCCGAACCGGTCCGCGATCTGCTGGCGCAGGATGCGGACTTGGCGCAGCATGTAACGGTGCTTAGCGATTGTGATGACAAGACCATGGCCGCCTGGGTAAAGGGCGCGCAGGCCTTGTTGCTACCAACGCTGGCTGAAGGCTTTGGCCTGCCGTTGATCGAGGCGATGGCCCTTGGCGTTCCGGTGGTGGCCAGCGATATTGAATCGCTGCGGGAAATTGGCGAGGGCATTCCCTTGTTTCTGGACCCCGTCGATGAACTGGCATGGGGCAAAGCCGTGCAGGCGCTGGCGCAGGATGGGGCAGAGCGCCGCCGCCAATTGGCGCTGTTGCCCCGCTATCGGGCACCGTCATGGACCGCTCATTTTCAGATTGTCGATGATTGGCTAGCCAAGACGGTTACCCTTTCCGATAAAAGACTGCACGGGCTGGTCCCTGCGCCGCTAGAGTTTCCTGCCATGATCCGGCACCCTGTTCATGCGCCCTCCATGGCCGTTGCAGCGACCGCTATTCCGGCTAAAAAGGCCTATCAAGGATGACTGACATGACGCCGCCCCCCGGAACCGCTGCGCCTGCCAAGGCAGATAGCGCGTCCACCGACGCCGTGCTGGGCATTGATCGTAGCCAGCGCCCCTTTTACCTGCGGCCGCTGTTCCTGCTCACGGTCGTGCTGCCGACATTGCTGTCGATCCTGTATTTCGGGATTTTTGCCAGTTCGGTCTATATTTCGGAATCCCGATTTCAGGTGCGCAGCCCGACACGGGCAACGGTATCGCCCTTGGGGGCCATTCTCTCCAGCTCGGGGCTGACGGGATCGGGCGAGGAAACCAACGCGATGATGGAATATGTCCAGTCGCGCGATGCCTTGGCCATGACCGACAAGGATGGTTTGGTGCGCACCGCCTATGGGCCTGAACGGGCCAGCTGGTTTGATCGCTTTGGCGGCGCATTTGGCGGTGATAGCCAGGAACATCTGTATGATTATTTTCAGGACAAGGTGACGATCGACATCGATCCCGCCACCCAGGTCGCGCAGTTGAGCGTCCGCGCCTATAGCCCCAAAGAGGCCAAGGCGATCAACCAGCGGTTGCTGGAGCAATCGGAAAATCTGGTCAACCGTCTGTCTGATCGCGCACAAAAGGATGCCGTCACTATTGCGCAAAGCGAAGTGGAATCCGCTCAGGATCGCGCGCGCAGTGCAGCGATCAAGCTGGCGCAATTCCGCAACGAACAGGGCATTTTGGATCCTGAGCAAGAAGCCGAAGTGCGGCTGCAAATGATTTCCAAGTTGCAGGATGAACTGATCGCCACGCGCACCCAGTTGCAACAGATCGAAACCTATACGCCGCGCGCCAGCCAGATTCCGTATCTGCGCACCCGCATCAAATCGCTGACTCGTGAGATTTCCGAAGCCACGGCGCAGATCGCCGGGGGACGCCGGTCGCTTTCGCAGTCTGCGGCGCAATATCAGGAATTGCGACTGGAAAGCGAAATGGCGGAAAAGCTGTTGGCGACAACGCTGACTTCGCTGGAAGAGGCTTTGGCCGATTCGCGTCGTAAAAAGGCCTATGTCCAGCGGATTGCTGAGCCCAGCCTGCCCGATTACGCGATGGAACCGCGCCGCTGGCGGGGCGTGCTGTCCACATTGCTGCTCAGCCTGCTGCTCTGGGGCGTGCTTTCGACGCTGATCGCCGGTATTCGCGAGCATAAAGACTGATGGCTGAGGCCACGCATCAAAATCCCAGCCTGCGCCATAGCTGGCAGGTGCAGATGCGCGTGCTGGGCGCATTGCTGTTGCGCGAAACGCTGACGCGCTACGGCCGCCACAATATCGGCTTTTTGTGGCTGTTTGCCGAACCGATGATCTTTACATTGGGCGTTACTGCCTTGTGGACAGCGACCAAATCGGTGCATGGCAGCGATCTGCCGATCGTGGCCTTTGCACTCACCGGCTATTCCAGCGTTCTGTTGTGGCGCAACATGCCGGGGCGCTGCATTGGGGCGCTTTGGGGCAATCTGGCTTTGCTCTATCACCGCAATATCCGGGTGCTGGATATCTATATAGCCCGCGTTTTGCTGGAATTTGGCGGGGCGACCATGTCCTTTGCGACATTGGGCCTGCTGTTCGTGACCTTTGGCATATTGGACCCGCCACAGGACGTGTTGCAGGTGATTTGTGCATGGCTGCTCATCGCTGGCTTTGGTTCGTCGCTCGCCATTTTAATGGGCGCATTGTCGCATGAAAGCGAACTGGTCGACAAATTGTGGCATCCCGCATCGTATCTGATGTTCCCGCTTTCGGGCGCGGCGTTCATGGTGGCCGCGTTACCACCGGCAGCGCAGGATATCGTCTATTACATCCCGACCGTCCACGGCACCGAAATGCTGCGTGAAGGCTGGTTCGGTGAGCGGGCGCGGGCGGTCTATGACCTGAGCTATATGATCCCGGTGATCGCCGTTTTGGCCTTTTTGGCGATGGTCAAGGTGCGTCAGGTGGCATCGCGCGTGGTGCCCGAATGATCGAGCTTAATAATATCCACAAGGTCTATCAGACGCGATTTGGCCGCAATCACGTGCTCAAGGGCGTGTCGTTCCGGCTAGAAAAGGGCGAGAAACTGGGCATTCTTGGCCGCAATGGTGCGGGCAAATCCACGCTTGTCCGGCTGGTTAGTGGCGCGGAACTGCCCAATGCGGGCACGATTGATCGCGACATGTCGGTATCCTGGCCCTTGGCCTTTGGCGGCGCGTTTCAGCATATGCTGACCGGTGTCGACAATATCCGGTTTATCAGCCGCATTTATAATCAGGACAGCGAGCGCAACCTGGCGTTTGTTGAGGATTTTGCTGAGCTTGGCCCCTATCTGAAAGAGCCGGTGCGCAGCTATTCATCGGGGATGAAGGCGCGTCTGGCCTTTGCCATATCGATGATCATTGAATTCGACTGTTTTCTGATCGACGAAATTGCGTCGGTTGGCGACGCCCGCTTTCACGACAAGTGCAATTTCGAACTGTTCGAAAAGCGCGCCGACCGGGCAATGATCATCATCTCGCACAATGCCGCCTATATACGCGATCATTGTACGCGCTGGGCCGTGCTGAACGAAGGACATCTTGAACTCTATGATGAGTTCGAGATTGCTTATGCCGATTTCAAGGAATTGATCGGCTGGAAACCGCCACCTGGATGGCCATTTGTGGAGCCTGCAACATCATGACACTTGGATCCTTTCTCGCAAATCCGGATCACAAGACCCTTGTGAACAGCGTCGAACCGTCGTTGACGCACCCTGTTTCGCAAGCCTGTACCCAATCACAGTTTGCAGAACCTGCCTATGCCTATTGGTGTGCGCAGATTTATGAAGTTCCCCGCCTGCATCGCAAGCAGTGGGAGTTTTGCTATATCCTTCAGGCGCTGGCCCGATATGGCGCGATGTCGCCCGGCCTGCGCGGTCTGGGTTTTGGCGTGGGCGAGGAGCCGCTCTCGGCCCTGTTCGCATCACGCGGGATCAACGTTGTTGCGACGGACCTTGAGCCCGAACGCGCCGAAGAGCAGGGCTGGACCGCGACCGATCAGCATGCCCGCAGCAAGGAAATGCTCAACAATCGCGGCATTTGCGATCCAGCGGCATTCGATGAGCGTGTGGAATTTCGCTTTGCCGATATGAACCATATCGATCCCGATCTGACCGGCTTTGATTTTTGCTGGTCAGCCTGTGCATTGGAGCATCTGGGCTCGATCCAACATGGTCTGGACTTCATCCGCAATTCGATTGATTGCCTCAATCCCGGCGGCATTGCGGTGCACACGACCGAGCTGAATTGCAGTTCGGATGACGAAACGCTGGACCATGCGGGCACGGTCCTGTTCCGCAAACGCGACATGATCGCTTTTGCCGAAACTCTGCGCCAGCAAGGGCATGAGGTGTACATCACGCTGAACACGGGCAATTTGCCGGTCGATCAGCACATCGATGTCGCGCCTTATTCTGCCGACAATCATCTCAAGTTGCAGATCGCCGATTATGTCACCACCTCTTTTGGCATGATCGTGCAAAAAGCCTGGTGATGCTGAACCAAAGCAACCAGCAGGAATCGCGCTAATGGCCAATATTCTGATCGATGGCTATAATCTGGGCCTTGAAAAGGGTACGGGCGTTGCAACCTATGCCCGCAATCTCAGCTATGAGATCAAGGCATTGGGGCATAATGGGTCGGTGCTGTATGGTAACCGGGCCGCGCCCTCGCGTGATCCGTTGCTGCAGGAAATTGCGTTTTTCGACAGCAATGTCGGTGAACGCAACCGGGTGCTTGAACTGATAGAACAGGCACATCGTGCGGTGCTTGGTCCCTTTGGCCATGTTGCGGCGCAGGTGCCCTTGAGCGGGACGGTAATTGACCGCCCGTTCAGTGCGCGCATGCCTGCTTATGATCGGATATACAACGCGACGGACGTATTCAAACGGTCGCAAAGCGCCTATTATCTTTGGAAACGGCTATCGACAGTTAAAATGCCGGATCGGCCCGATTTGGTGCATTGGACCTATCCAGTGCCGTTAAAGGTCAAGGGCGCGCCCAATATCTATACGATGCACGATCTGGTGCCGTTGCGTCTGCCCTATACGACGCTGGACAAGAAAAAGACTTATCTGCAACTGATGCGTCAATTGACCAAGACGGCGGATCATATTGTCACCGTGTCCGAATGTTCAAAGCGCGATATAGTTGATATGCTGGGGATCAGCCCAGATCGGGTGACCAATACTTATCAATCGGTCGCCATTCCCGATAAGCTGCTAAACAAGCCTGAGGATATGGTTGCGCGCGAGGTCGAAGGCGCAGCAGCAGTAGAATATAAGAACTATTATCTGTTCTGGGGATCAATCGAGCCCAAAAAAAATATCGGCCGGATGATCGAAGCCTATCTGGCCAGCAAGGTTGATGCGCCATTGGTTATTGTCGGCGCACAGGCGTGGAAATCCGAACAGGAATTGCGGCTGCTGAACGACGAAGTGATCCGTTATCACACCATTGTCGATGGAGAAATGCACACGAAGAAGCGCGTGATCCAAATGTCTTATGCTCCGTTCAGTCTGCTGGTCAGCCTGATCCGCGGGGCCAAGGCGGCTTTGTTTCCATCACTCTATGAAGGCTTTGGCCTGCCCGCGCTGGAGGCTATGTTGCTGGGTACGCCGGTCATTTGCTCCAACACCGCGTCGCTGCCCGAAGTGGTTGGCGATGCGGCCCTCATGGTCGATCCTTATGACAATGTTGCCCTATGCGCGGCCATTCGCAACATCGACAATGATGCTGATCTCAGGCTGGACCTTACGCGGCGCGGTCAGCTTCAAGCCGCGATTTATTCACCGCAAAATTATCGCACCCGCTTAAAGTCGTTATACGATCAATTCATCTGAAACCTCTTGTTACGGAGCCGAACTATGCGGCCTTATTATTATCTTGGCCGTGACAGGGCCTTAACCCAGTTGGCAGACGGCAGGCCTTTTTTCGTCACAACCCGTGATGTTGGTATCACCACCTGGATCATCCTGGGAGGGAGTTGGGAGGTGTTCGTTGACACGATCATCTGCGGCGTCGTCCGTTCTGGTGATCATGTGCTCGATGCCGGGGCCAATCAGGGCTATTACACCGTCAAAATGGGTCATATTGTCGGGGCGACGGGACGGGTGGATTCCTTTGAGCCCAACTCGGAGCTACTGGAAATCCTGCGGTCGAATGTCGACATCAACGGTCTGGCTGGAAGGGTGCGCGTGCATCCCAAGGCGCTGGGTGCCAGCAATGGCCGCGCAACGCTCAGCTTTACCTATGCCAATATGGGCGGCGGCACATTGCACGGCCTCGACAAGGTGGACAAACAGGAACTGGTCGCCGTTGTGGCGGGTGATGATCACTTGCCGCCCGATACGACCTTTGATTTCATGAAATTCGATATTGAGGGGCTGGAGCCCGATGCGGCGGCAGGGTTGGAAAAGTGCATTGCCCGATCAACCATGGCGCCGATCGTTGTCGAAGTGACGGCCCGTGAATGGGCAAAAAAGGGTGATCTGGCGGAAATCCTCCACCGGTTCACCCAAGGTTTCAGATTGACCTATCAGATAGCGCATGATGGCCTGCTGGATCCGATGGACATCAGCGATTCCGGTGGAATTGCGCGATTGGCCGAGCGCGAAGACCCGGTGTACATGCTGATGATGCCACCAGAACACTGGGCCATGAATTTTGTCCGCGCGCATTGCCGCGGCTATGGAGACTGAATTGATGGAATCGTCGCGCAACACGCTAAAGACCAGAGTAAAGGTGCGCCGTCCGAAAAGCATCATCGCCATTGCCCTGCTGATGGCCACAGCGGGCTGTTCATCGCTGGGCGCATCGGGTCCGTCGGCCAGTCGTGTCAATGCACTGGCTGATCAGGATTATGCGGGCAAAGACATCACGCTGGTCGATCTGAACAAGGCGGCGTTGCAGCAAATTGGCCGCTATGAAAAATCGCGCAGCCTATCGGCCATTCTGGGCGATGCACCGGCCATGGGTGCCGTGATTGGTGCTGGCGATATGCTGGACATCACGATCTGGGAGGCCCCGCCAGCTGTGCTATTTGGTGCAGGCGGCAGCGGTGACGGTTCATCAGCCAATATGGGTGCGCAGAACCGCAGCGTGCTGCAACAAATGGTTGGCAGCAATGGCGTGATGAACGTGCCCTTTGTCGGCGCGCTGAACGTCACGGGCCGCGGCACCAGCGATATCGAAGATCGGAAGAGCACACGT
>JBGSTI010000216.1:0-1512 GCA_041736605.1 Sphingomonadaceae bacterium | reverse complement strand
CGGTGGAGTTTCAGGCCATCGACGCGCAGCGACGCCGCCAGCCGCCGGAACGCGCCAGTACGGTCATCATCCTGCAACCGTTCGGCCAGCGCCAGACAGGCATTTTCCAGATGCGGTTCAGTGCCGCGATAGGGGCGGCTGGCCCAGAAGGCCGCGTTGAACAGCTCGCCATAGGCAGCCAGCGATTTGATGCTGGCCAACGCATTGGAGGCGCGGACCAGCCGGATCAGCTGTTGCCCGCGATCCGATTCCGCCAGCAACTTTGCCACCGCCTCAAACTCATCACCCGCCGCCGTGCCTGCGCCCGCCAGCACGTTCACTGGATAGCCCAGCTGTTGCAGCACGGCATTGTGCGGAATAGCGCGGATTTGCCGCAGGTTCATTTCACGGTCCGCCGCCAGATCAGATTGACGGCGCGATTTGCGCGATCCGGTCTGGTTCAGCAGACCCAGGCCAAAGGCGGTAATGGCGCGCGCATAAAGCCGCGAGGCCAGATAATCGCGCTGAACCCGCCGGATACCGCGATAGAAATCGAGAGACAAATCGGTGCGATCATAAAAACGATCCGCCCCGGCGGCATCGCGGCGTTCGGGCTTGTTGGCCGACAGGCTGGCCTCCAGCACGCGGGTTAGCGTCGCCAGTGCCAGTGCATCGGTGCGGAAGGGCAGAAAGCCATCACCACCCTGAAAACTGGCCTCAGTCTCGGTCGCAATCCCGCGCCGGGCAAATTGATGCCGCGCCCACAGGCTCATAGGATAGGTCAGCCGATCATCCATATTGGCCGGATGCGCGCCGCGCCCCATGGATTCGCCATGCGTGTTGAAAATCAGCGCCGCGACATCGGTCAGCTTATGATGGGCCATCATGCCCGCCAGCCGACCGTGCAGCCGCTCAATCGCCAAGGCAGCAGGGATCTGCCCGACAAAGCGCCCAGCATCGGAAAAGCCGGTCTGAATCGACACCCGGCCACGTTCGCGGGCATAGGCCTGATATTCCGGCTCGGCCAGCAGCGCGTCAAGGAAGCGCCCGCCATGTTCCATCGCGCTTTCGGTTTCAAACAAGGGCGACACATCCACCTTGTCACCAATGCCGAACAGGCGGGCGAGATACAGCGCCGACAATACCGTTTGCGGCTGTTCGCATTCGGCGATCAGCATCCGCACCGGCGCGTCATTATCAATATGCTTGATGATCTGCGCCATCGCCAGAAACTGGCGCATCGCCGTGGCTGTTTCCAGCGCCAGTGCCGCGAAATTGGTGCGCAAGGGCCGCACGGTTTCCAGCAATTTGCGCAGGCGTGACAGCGCCTTGCCGCTGGCCAGATCAAGCTGATTTTCAGGATCGATGCGGCTGCGGATCGCGTTGTGCAATTGCGCGGAATTGACGCGGAAATGAATCCAGCCCAGCCCCAGCCCATCGGCGCGCATCGCGGCGGCCAGCACCAGCATCGCCTGTGCCGCATCATCCTTGGCCGTCGCCGCCGCCGCTTCGATTTCGGCGATGATCGGCGTC
>JBGSTI010000481.1:0-4676 GCA_041736605.1 Sphingomonadaceae bacterium | reverse complement strand
GCGTGTTCCACCAGAAATTCGGCTATGGTGCCATCGCGGTTCAGGAAGGCAACAAGCTGGAAATCGATTTCGAATCCGGCGGGCGCAAACGAGTGATGGACAGTTTTGTCAGCCCGGCTTGAGGCGATTTTCGTGTAATTCGCCACCCCGATTTTACCAGTCGTAGCAGTGCGCTAAATCATTGCCTTTGCCCGACCATTCCCATTAGAGCATCAAAAGAGGGAAGAACGCCCTGACTATTCAGGGTAGAGCTCATCTTAATTGTAAACGCTCTTATCGGACGTAAAAAATGGAAAAATCCAATAAAAAACTACTGATCGTCGCCATGGTCTTCATGATACCGGCCTTGTTGATTGCCCTTACCGAACCTTTCAAGGATTATGGTGACGCCATAAAGCCCGGCCTTGGCGATTTGTTAAACGGCGTCATCGGATTGACGTTGCTTGTCGCAACGCCATTCGTATTGCTGATCATGAAAAAACGGAGCGGGGAATAATCCTATGACAGACTATAGCATGTGCCGAAAATTTGCGTGCGGAACCCGCGTCGATGGCACCGTAAAGACCTGTCCCGATTGCGGCGGCGTGATGATGGGTTCGGCCTGGATGAAACAGACGGGCTGGATCATGATCATCGTCGGCGCGCTGCTGGGCATAGCGGGCATCTTTCTGGTCTTGTCATTCCTGCCCGCGATGATGGATCCGCAAGCCGCCGTTGATTCAGGAACTGTCGCGTTGACTGTTGAGCAAGTGCCAATGGCCATGGGCATGCTGGTGCTGCTGACGGGCTTTGGGCTTTCGTTGCTGTTCTTTGGCTTTCAACGGGCCATTAGGAGCATTCGCTCTGCCATGGCCAAACCGATGATACTGGGCCTTGGCATCGCATTTTTGGCGGTGATGCTATATTTTGGAAATGCCCTGCCCGATACGCCAACGGCGGCTGGGGTTCCCGCCTCTGAAATCCGCTAGCACGCCTTCATGCACTATCCCTTTACTTGGGCCGAAACAATCTTTGTGGTGATGCCGATCATCGGCGTTCAGATTATCATCTTTCTGTTTCTATTGAAAATTGTTGATCGGAAATGGATGGGATATTGCATTCCCGTGATCATTTTCGTCAGCGCCTATCTGTTTTGGAAAGGTGGCGTTTTTTCGAATTTGGGTGTTTAGAATGTGATAACATCGTGCGCAGCAGCAACAGGGGAAGAGGATAGCCACATGAAACGCTTTCTGAAATGGACCATCGGCCTGTTGCTGGTCGCGTTCGCCGCATTGTTTGTCTGGGGCTATGCACCTGATAAAGACCCAGCGGAACTGCGCCGTGATTATGCCAGCAAGGCCTCGAAATTTGTGGAGCTGGAACCGGGCCTGAAAGTGCATGTGCGCGATGAGGGCAAGGTGGAAGGCCCCGCGCTGCTGCTCATCCATGGCAGTTCATCGTCGCTGCACACGTGGGAGCCGTGGGTACAGCGTCTGGGGACAAGCTATCGCATCATCAGCCTGGACCTGACCGGCCATGGCCTTACCGGCCCGCATCCCAAGCGCGATTATGCCGTGCCCACCACCGTCGCGATTGTTGACCGGGTGATGGCGAAACTGAACGTGGATCGCTTTGCCGTGGCGGGCAATTCGATGGGCGGGCTGATCGCATGGAATTACGCGCTGGCGCATCCAGACAAGCTGACCGGGCTGGTGCTGATCGATGCCAGCGGCGCACCGGATTCAGAGCCAAAGGCGCTGCCCATCGGCTTTCGCATCGCGCGCATGCCCGCACTGCGCCCGCTGTTCAACAGCTTTACCCCGCGCAGTCTGGTGGCCAAAAGCGTCGATCAAACCCTGTCGGTCAAATCGGTGATTACTGACGACATGGTCAGCCGCTATTATGATCTGCTGCTCTATCCCGGCAATCGCCAGGCCACGGGTGACCGGCAGGACGTGTTTGCCAAGCGCAATCAGGCGACGCTGGAGGCGATGGCAACGATCAAGGTACCGACGCTGATCTTGTGGGGCGATGAGGATGGACTGGTGCCGGTAACCGCCGCCGACTGGTTCGCCAACGCCATCCCCGGCGCGCGCAAGATCATTTACAAGGGCGTCGGCCATATCCCGATGGAGGAAGTGCCCGATCAAAGCGCAGCGGATGTGGCAGCGTTTATGGATGGGTTGGCCATTGGGGAACCGAAGTAGAATGGCAAACACGCAGACTTTCTGGACAGGTGCCGTGTTAAAGGGCCTTTTGATCGCGTTTTTCGCGCTTGTGGGTTGCAGGGATATTGCCACGGGAGAGACACTTGATCCACACGCTAGTCTCGTCATGGGCGTGGGAGAAACCAGGCCGTTTTCGCCAGAGATAATAGAGCTTTTCCATGTGCAAAGTGGCAAAGCGGATGATAATCAGATACGGATGAATAGTGCGTGGACAGGGCCGGAAGACAAACTTTTTACCAATTTGGCGTTTAATGGCAGGGAAACTGCGACCAATAGAATGATAGGCGGATCCAGATGGAGTCCGTCTTGGTTTATGAGAAAAGATCCGCGCCGCCTTCATTCCCCTACAGATGTTTTGGCGAACTTGCAGGAATTGAAGCAATTTGTGCTGAGCATTGAACCAAGGCCCTATGGCATGGGCCATATCTTTCTAGTCCCCGATCACGGGGATTATGATGCTTTGCGCCGGGCGCTGAAGCGTCATGGCATTGAAGGCCTGTCGCCTCTATCGGATATTTCGGGGCAATGCGCTTATGCTCGCTTCAGCAACGAAAGCGGCAACAATCAGTTTTCAATTTTGGTGCTGTATGTGCCTGACCGGACGGTTGATTTGACGCAGCCAGCAGACCGAAAATGCATGATAACGATGTTTGCCCGCAATCTGGGCCTTTCTGTCAACCAGGCCGATGATCTTGTGTTCGGGGACAAAGTGGCGACCGAGCGTCACCACGCGTACCTGCGGTCATTGACTGGTCCCATAATCATTTCCGTCCTTCCCGCCACGGAACAAGACAGGCCGCCACCGCCTGACCCGAACGCACAAGCGGAAACCGTAAAATACGAACCTATGAATTATCCGCACCGGACGGGCAAATGCCAGATTGCGTGGATCAAACTGCCTTCGGAGCCCGAAATTAAAGACTCGAAGGTTGATGTGACCGATGGCTGTCCCGTGCCTCCTGTACGTCGCGCAGAGTTGCTAACAGCCTATATCGATGCCAATGGCGTTGGCGTTCCGTCCGGTGCGGCGCAAGACCTAAAGACACTCATTCGCGAACGCTGCAAAGTGCAGGTGTTCTATGAAAATGATCCCTATTATGATCAGTCGTGCGCAGATGTGCTCAAGAACTGAACCAATCTCTCGTCATTGCGAGGAGCGTAGCGACGCGGCAATCCAGCCGAGGCAAGCGCCGGACTGGATTGCTTCGCTTGCGCTCGCAATGACGGCGCTGGACTAGCCCATCAAAACGCCGCTTGCACGCCCATCATCACCACATGGCTGCGCGCATCGGCATCGGACCAGGTGCTGCCATCGGGGAAGTTGCCGCCGGACAGGAAATTCAAGGGCGCAAAGCCTTCGGTGCGGATCAGCTCGCCGAACAGATCGACACTCTTGCTCACGCGGTGCGAGAGGCCTGCGACCCATTGGTTCTGGCGTTCCCAGGGCGAACCATCGGGGCCAGCGCGGAACTGGCTGAACTCAACGCTGAGATTGGTGGGAAGCACCGAAACCGGCAGGCGATAGCGGCCACCCACGGTGAACGACGTCACCTTCGCGGCTTCGAATTGCGACAGCGGGTTGGCGGGATTGGGCACCTGCGTTCCCGGCCAGATCTTGGTGGTGCGGGCAAATTCGCCTAGCAGCATCAGGCGGCCAACATTGACCTTGCCATAGGCGGCCCAGGCCGGAACATTATCGGCGCACGCGGTGAAGTGGAAAATCGGATAGCCCTGGCAATAGGCCGATCCGTGGATATAGCTGCCGCCCAGCATCGCATTGATGCTGTCGGTAAAGTCATAAGTGTAATTGGCGTCCACCGCGAAATTGTTGAGCTTTGACGGAACAGTGGTGCCGCCGACTGGCGTGTTTGCGGCGCGGAATTGTGCCCCGCCCTGCACCGCCATCGCGCGGACATGCAGGCCATTGCCATAATAGCCAACCTGGCCGCCATAGGCCAGGGGCGCAAAGGCGTGCCAGTTGGTCGAATTGGTGAACGGGCTGACCGTGTCTTGCAGGCCGAACGGCACGTCCATCTTGCCTGCCGCGACATAGACGGGCATTTTATCCAGATTGCCGAACATCACGAACGCCTTGCGCACCTGCACCTGATTGCGGGCGAGAGCGGTCAACGTGCCGCTGCCAAAGCTCTGTTCGGGATCATAGAGCATTTCGACATAGGCCGTCAGCGATTTGGTGGGGGCGACGGTAAAGGCCAGTTGCGCCGAATTGATCGTCACTTCCTGTGTGCGCTTGCCGATCTGGTTGGCGGGCGTGGGATGGCGCATCAGATAGCCGAATTTGCCTGCGCGGTTGGAAAAGTGCGCATTGGCGATCACTGTCGCTGCACCGCTCAATGTCACCATGTTGCGGATCTGGCCGCTCTGGCGTGCTTTGAGCAGCACGAGCGTGCGGTTGTTCACATTTTCGGCATGATCCAGCATCGTATAGCCATATTCGGGGCTGATGCC
>JBGSTI010000429.1:0-1747 GCA_041736605.1 Sphingomonadaceae bacterium | reverse complement strand
GAGGCTATAGCCAAGGCCGCGAATGGTGGTGATCACGTCCGCGCCCAGTTTCTTGCGGATGCGCGTCACGAACACTTCGATCGTATTCGAATCGCGGTCAAAATCCTGATCATAAATATGTTCGATCAGTTCGGTTCGGCTCACCACCTTGCCCTTGTGGTGGAGCAGGTATGACAACAGCTTATATTCCTGCGCAGTCAGTTTGACCGGCTCACCCGCCAAAGTCACCTTGCCCGAACGGGTATCAAGCCGCACGTCACCGGCGGTCAATTCACTGCTGGCATTGCCCGATGCACGGCGGATCAGCGCGCGCAGACGGGCGATCAGTTCTTCGGTCTGGAACGGCTTGGCCAGATAGTCATCCGCCCCCGCATCCAGTCCCGCCACCTTGTCTGACCAGCTATCGCGCGCGGTCAGCTCCAGCACCGGAAAGGCGCGGCCTTCCTTGCGCCACATGTTCAGCACGGTCAGACCGTCAATTTCGGGCAGGCCCAGATCGAGGATCACCGCGTCATAATCTTCGGTTGAGCCCATGAAATGGCCGTCTTCGCCATCCACCGACAGGTCAACGGCATAGCCGGTCTGTTCCAGCGTCGACTTGAGCTGCTTGCCCAGGGTCGGTTCGTCTTCGACAATCAGCACGCGCATGGTAAAAGCTTCCTTACCCCGAAAATTCCGTGTCGCGTCACGCGATAAACGCGCAGCCGCTTGTGTCCCTGTGCATGGAGATGATGCCCGCTGGCGTCAAGTCAAGCGCGCTACTGTCAACGCGACTGGCCCAATTACCGAGACTGGCGAAGCACCGATCCTGTGCGCGCGTCGACATCGACGAACACCACCCGGTCAGCCTTGATGAATTTCAGGCGATAGACCTTGGCCGAGCTGTCATATTCAGGGCCGAGATACTCCATGCCGCGCATCCGGGGCACAACCATCGCCTCAATCTCGCGCAAGGATCGCACATTGCCCGCGCGCATCTGTTCGCGAGCATCGGCCTGATCGTCGCGCCGCGCCTCAGCGGTCATCGGCTGCATGACGGCGGCACAGGTGGCCAGCGTCAGGGCGCACCCGGCCAGAAAGGAAGCTGGTTTCATTTTCATCATAGGGCCGCTTTAGATGAACAGGTTTGAACGGCCTGTGAATAGGCGCGTTTGCAAACGTTCACAAGAGGGGCAGCATTACGCCGCCTCGCGCGCCTTGATCCAATCAATGCCCCGGCGCAGCAGATCATAGAATACTGGCAGATCCCAAGCGCAGCGATCCACTGTGGGCCACCAGTCCATCATTGGCTGCAGATCATAATGGCCCCGGCAATGGCCGAGAGTGAGATACAGAACCGCGCCCTTGCCGTGTTGCTTTATATAGAACACCGGATGCGTCCCCAGCGCGTCCGCCGCTTCGACAAAACCTGTACCCGGCTCGCTGCATTCAGTTTCCAGCAGCACATGCAGATCGCCATGGCATTCCATATGATACAGCTCGTCGGTCGTTTCAAACGGCTCCACACCTGCAACTAGCGGATGCGCAGGATCGGCGACAGTGACGGTATAGGGCGCAATGGGCGGGTGGCTGATAAACTGGCTGCCCAGCAGGTCCATGTGCAGCGGTGCCCAGCGCGGCGCATCCCACAGGCCGGTTTCCTCGATAAAGCGCAGCACCGAATTGGTGCCGTGAAGCGCGTACCAGCGTCCGCCCGCTTTCAGCCAATCACGCAAGGCCTCCTGCGCAGTCAAGGACGGGGTAACGT
>JBGSTI010000424.1:0-5111 GCA_041736605.1 Sphingomonadaceae bacterium | reverse complement strand
CACCGCCTCTTGCTGGCTGGGCCGCCATTCATCCTCTTGCGCCAGCCCCTTGCCCCGGCGCAGCGCCTGCCAGCTTTCGGGCAGATAATCGCGCACGATCAGCCAGATCAGAAAGCCAAGGCCAATCACGCCAATCGCCAGAATGATATATTGCAGAACAGTGGCATTGCCGCCCAGAAACCGGCCCAAAGGCTCCAGCAATTCGCCCAGCCAGCGAAAGAAATCCTCCAGCCAGCCCGGCGGTTCTTGCCTTGGTTGTTTGGGCAATTTGGCCTGAACGGGGGCAAACTGAATCGCGCTATCGGTGCGGACACCGGCATAGCCCGGCGGCGGCTGTATCGCCGCTGCACTCAGGCTCCATATTGTTGCTGACCCGCTCACCTGTCGGGATGTGCCGCTCTGTCAGTTGAAATACAAGCGTGCTGTTTTATGGCCACGTAAAATGATCCGGTCACGCGCCCTCATTCGGGCGTTGAATTGTCATGCAGACCGGCTAAGCGGTTGCGTATGAAACGGATCACCGCCCTGTTGCTATGCCTTTGGTCGCTTGCCGCCACACCTGCGCTGGCATGGAGCGAATATAGCCACAACACCATTGGCGCGATTGCACAGACCAATGTCTCACCCCAGACTCGCGCTGAAATCAGCCGCCTGTTTGCCGCAGAGGCGCTACTGGGTACGCCCGAATGCCGGTTGCGCAACATGGCGGATGCCAGCACCTGGCCCGATTGCATCAGGCGGGATCGGGTGCGCTATGCTTATACCGCGCCCTGGCACTATCAGAACGTCAATATCTGCAAGCCGTTTGAAACGCGGTCATCCTGCGCCAATGGCAATTGCGTATCGGCCCAGATTGATCGCAATGCCGCCTTGCTGAAAGACCGCAATTTGCCCCGCCATGTGCGTTTGGAGGCGCTGGCCAATCTGGTGCATTTCGTCGGCGATCTGCACCAGCCGCTCCACGCTGGCGACCGCAATGATCGCGGCGGCAATGATCTGGATGTGCATTGGGGCATAGTGGCGGGCAAAGACCTGCACGGCATATGGGACAATGCCTTGGCCGAACGCAGCGTGTCTGCCGATCCGCTGATCGTGCGGCGTTATGGACAAGAAGAACGCACCGCGATGAACGGCGGCAATGTGGCCGATTGGAGCCGCGAATCATGGCAACTCAGCCGCGATCTGGCCTATGCCCGCGCGCTGGATGGCGATCCTTGTTCGCCAAAGGCGCTGGCCAATCCTCCCGCAACGCCGCTGGTCATCGACGAAGCCGACGTTGCGGCCAGCGAAGCTTTGGTCCGATTGCAGGTGGTGCGCGCTGGCCTGCGGCTTGCCCGCCTGCTGGACGAGGCGCTAGCCACGCCTTGACAAGCGCGGGCAGGCAGACAATCGCAGCTAAGCGTTCTTGCCAAAGGTTTTGATCCATGTCTGACATATCTGCCGACCCCAGCCCCGAAAGTCTTGTTGCCGGCCTGAAAACCCTGCTGGATATCGAAACGCTGGACACAGATCTGTTTCGTGGTCCGGCGCTGCCGGGAGCCGTGGGGCGCGTCTTTGGCGGGCAGGTGATCGGTCAGGGTCTGATGGCCGCTTGCCAAAGCGTTGATGCAGGGCGGATGCCGCATTCGCTGCACGCCTATTTCCTGCGTGCAGGCGATAATGCCCGCCCCATCATCTTTCGCGTCGTCCGCGATTATGATGGGGGCAGTTTTACCAATCGCCGCGTCATCGCATCACAGGGTGGCCAGCCGATCCTGAACATGACCGCATCGTTTCAGACGCCGGAAAAGGGTATGGAACATGCCACAGACATGCCGCAAGTGCCGGGACCGGAGGATCTGCCCACCGAACGCGAACAGGCCTCGGCCCATGCCGACAAGCTGTCACCGCAACTGGTGCGGGCGTTGACCCGGCCCTGGCCCATCGAAACGCGTCCGGTCGCCTCGCGCAGCCTGAATATGGGGGTAAAGCGCGATCCGGTGCAGTATATCTGGGTCCGCGCCGCTGCCGCGTTGGGCGATATCAGCCAGAATATGCACCGCAGCGTGCTGGCCTATCTGTCGGATATGGCGCTGCTATCCACCGCCTATCTGCCGCATGGCGTCGACTGGTTCACCCAGAATTTTCAGTCGGCCAGCCTGGATCACGCCATCTGGTTTCATGATGATGTAAAGGCTGATGAATGGATGCTCTATGCCATGGACAGCCCATGGTCGGGCAATGCGCGCGGCATGAACCTGGGCAAGCTGTTCACCCGCGATGGTCGGCTGGTCGCCA
Organism: Sphingomonadaceae bacterium; assembly: GCA_041736605.1. Lineage (GTDB taxonomy): Bacteria > Pseudomonadota > Alphaproteobacteria > Sphingomonadales > Sphingomonadaceae > JBGSTI01. The sequence continues at coordinate 2,834 of JBGSTI010000424.1, read as the reverse complement.
GCACGGCACAAGAAGGGCTGATGCGGATGCGCGCGCCAAAGGCGTGATGCACCGCCATGAATTTGCAAGAAAATACCAATAATACAGGTACATTATCACATTTTACATTGATTGGCTGAATCTGGACGGCTGGGTGATACTGTAATCCCTGACAATGTGTTAACTATGCATCGGCGGCGTTTTTCGGCGCTTAGATGTGTTTCACATTAGTTCGGGGGATAATCATGACGAATTTGCAAGTGGCGGGGTATGAATTTGATTCAGACCTTGCGATGGAATATGGCCAGAAAGCACTGACAGTGCTGATCATTCTGGCCGTTACCTGGATTTTGGCCAAAGCGGCCAAATGGGCCTTTGCCAAGATGGTTGATCGCATCAGCTTTCTTCAGCGCGATACCGGTTCGGGCGAATCGGTGGGCATGTCGCTGGGCAAGATAGTGTCGCTTTTGGTCTGGCTGTTCGGCCTGATCGCCATTTTGAATGTGCTCAATCTGGGCAATGTGACTGGCCCTGTCCAGACTCTGCTCAACGATGTCATGGGTTTCATTCCCAATATTGCGGGCGCAGCCATCATCTTCTTCGTTGGCTCGATGATCGCCAAGATCGTCAAGCAGATCGTCGAAACTGCGATGATGACCGTGAATTTCGACCGCTGGGCCAATAAGGGCGGCGTCGAGCAGGTGACCGGCAATTCGTCGATCAGCAAGACCATCGGCACCGTTGTCTATGTGCTGATCATCGTTCCGGTGGCGATTGCCGCGTTGCAGGCGCTGCAAATCTCGTCGATCAGCGATCCTTTGGTCGGCATGTTGCAGACCATCCTGAATGCCATTCCGAACATTATCGGTGCGGCGATTATCCTGGGCCTTGGCTATGCGCTGGCACGCTGGGTATCGGGCATTGTCGAAGACCTGCTGCCGGGCCTTGGCGTTGATCGTTCGGTCGCGGCCATGGGCATCCTGCCCGAAGGCACGACCGTTTCCGGCGTGGTTGGCAAGGTGGCCATGATTGCCATCATGCTGGTTTCGGCGATTGCTGCCACGCGCTTGCTCAACTTCCCTGAACTGACCGCTCTGGTCAATGAAGTGCTAACTTTGGGCGGCAGTGTGATCTTTGGCGGCGTGATCATCGCGGTCGGCTTCCTGATTGCCAATCTGCTGGCCAAACTGGTCGGCGGCGCTGCTGGTGACGGCATTGGCCCGATGGTGGTGAAATATGCCACAATCGTGCTGTTTGTGGCCATGGGCCTCAAATATATGGGCATTGCCGATAGCATCATCGAAATGGCGTTCGGCGCGCTGGTCGTTGGTGGCGCTGCTGCTGGCGCTTTGGCCTTTGGTCTGGGTGGCCGCGACGCTGCTGCCAAGGCGTTGGCCAAGATGGACGGCGATGCACCGGCTGCCAAACCCGCAGCCAAGCCGCGTGCTCCCAAGGCACCGGCGGAATAAGCCCTTACCTTTGCTTAGAGAAAGGGGCGGTCATCCGATGGGGTGGCCGCCCTTTTTCATGGGTGCGATCTGACCAATGGTACCCCGGCGAACGCCGGGGCCCAGCTCCAACATTGCAACCACAGAACTGGTCCCCGACTTTCGTCGGGGTACGTTTCCGCGCAACTCTCGGCTGACTTTGCCCTGTAATTGCGCCATCAGGCTCGCATGACCGACATACGCTATCTCCCCCGCCCCGATGGCCTGCGCCTTGCCTATCGCCTGCATGCGCCAGACCCGGCCAGCGCCCTGCCGACGATCATATTTCTACCCGGCTATATGTCGGACATGGCAGGTAGCAAGGCGACGGCTGTGTTCGACGCCTGCATCACGCGCGGCCAGCCCTGCCTGTTGCTCGATTATGCCGGTTGCGGGGCGAGCGAAGGCGCGTTTGCCAATGGCACGTTGATCAGTTGGCGCGACGATGCGCTTTGCCTGATCGAAGCTCTGGTTCCGGGGCCGGTCGTGCTGATCGGATCGTCAATGGGCGGCTGGCTGATGCTGTTGGTCGCGCTGGAACTGAGCGCCCGGCATGGAACGGAAAAACTGGCCGGGATGATCGGCATAGCCGCCGCCCCCGATTTCACGCAATGGGGATTTTCCGACGCAGGAAAGGCGCAATTGCAACGCGATGGCCGGATCGAAGAGCCCAGCGCCTATTCGGATGACCCCTATCTCACCACATTGGCCTTTTGGCAATCGGGACAGGACAATTTGCTGCTCGACGCCCCCATCGCGCTGCATTGTCCGGTGCGCCTGCTTCAGGGGCAGTGCGATGACGACGTGCCATGGCAAACCGCGCTACGTTTGGCAGAGGCGCTGTGTTCAGCCGATGTGCAGGTGCTGCTGGTCAAGGATGGTGATCATCGCCTTTCGCGCCCTGCCGACATTGCGCTGCTGCTGCATCTGGCGGCAGACCTTGGCGCAGGGCCAGCACAGGATATTGCCCGAACGTGACTGCCCTTTCCCTTTCCCTGATTGCTCCGCTGCTGTTGATGCAATCCATGGCCGATCAGTCGCTAGAGGCCACCGCGTCCACCGCCATCGCCCCCGCTACCCCCGATAGCGCGCTGACCGAAGTGACCGAGGACCGGCTGATCACCTGCCTGTCACAAGCCGCCGCTGATCCCGCTGCCGCTTTGGTCACCGCCAATGGCTGGATTCTGGAAAATAGCAGCCTTGATCAATCCGCCGCGCGCCATTGCCTTGGCATGGCGCATGTGGCGCAGCGACAGTTTCTGGCGGCAGAAGCCAGCTTTGCCCGCGCCGCCGCTGATTCGGTGCGCGAACAGGGCGGGCATCAGGCGCGGAGTGCCGATGTGCTGGCGCAGGCGGGCAATGCAGCGC
>JBGSTI010000418.1:0-3375 GCA_041736605.1 Sphingomonadaceae bacterium | reverse complement strand
CTGCTGGGGGCCGTTCTGGCGCTGCCACTGATGGCGCAGGCTGCGCCGCCTTCGTCGAGCAACCCCAATCCCGATGCCACGGCGCAGGGTGATGTCTCGGTCACCATTTACAATAATGGCCAGGCGCTGGTGCAGGATATCCGCAATCTGAATATCGCTGCCGGACGCAGCCGGATTGAGTTTCCCGATGTATCGGCACAGATCCGCGCCGAAACTTTGAGCTTTGCGGCGGCAGGCGCGGGCATTGTTGAGCAGAATTTCGACTATGATCTTCTGACCCCCACCAAGCTGATGGAAAAAGCGATTGGCCAGACCATCACCCTTATCCGCACCAATCCGGCCACCGGCGCGGAAACGCGCGAGCGGGCGACGGTGCTGTCTACCGCTGGCGGCGTGGTGGTGCGCATTGGTGATCGTATCGAAGTGTTGCGCGATGATGGCCTGCCGGTGCGCGCGATTTTTGATCGGGTACCGCCGAACCTGCGCGCGCGGCCAACGCTGTCGGTAACAGTGCAAAGCGACCGCGCGGGCGCGCGTCCTGCCTCGATCCGATACCTCACCACCGGCCTTGGCTGGTCTGCCGATTATGTCGCGCTCTATGATGAGGCCAAGGGCAGTATCGATATGCAGGGCTGGGTGACGCTGACCAACAATACCGGCACCACGTTTCATGGTGCAAATACGCTGTTGGTGGCGGGCGATCCCTTTGGCCGGGGCGGGGCGCGCAGCTTTGGCCGCAGCCGCAGCGAAATGGTGAGCGCGGGCACGCAAACCGCGTCGCGTGAGCAATTGGGCGATTTCTATCTTTATCCCATTGCCGGACGCACCACGATTGCCAATGCCCAGACCAAGCAAGTGAGCTTTCTGGACGTGCAGGGGGTGACGGCGCGCAAAAGCTATCGCCGCGAAATCGGCTGGATGCACACCGATAGCGGGCCGGTGAACGTCACCACCGCGATTGGTTTTAGCACCTCGAACAAGGACGGGCTTGGCGATGCGCTGCCCGCAGGCGCAGTGCGTTTCTATCAGCGCGACAAACGCGGATCGCCGCAATTCATTGGCGAAAACTCGATTGGTCACACCCCGATGGGCAGCGAGCTGAGCCTGTCGACCGGCGCAGCCTTTGATGTGTTCGTACAATCCGAAGTGGTCAAGCGCAGCGAGATTACCAGCGACGAATGGGAGAAGACCGCGCGCTTTCGGATCACCCGTGCGGGCGCGGAAACTCAGACCGTGACCGAGGAACGGCCCAAGAAATTCTATCGCACCGAAATGCGCTATAAATTCACCAATGCCAAGTCACAGCCGGTGGCCGTAGAACTGGTGCAATCGGGCCTGAATCGCGGTTGGTGGAGCAATGACTGGCGGTTGATTTCCGAAGGCGTCACCGGCGAACAGCTGAACGACGATAGCCGCAAATGGACCGTGACGGTGCCCGCCAATGGCAGTTACGATCTGCTGGTCACATTCGAAACGCGGTATTGACGCCATGATCCGGGCGCTAACGGCGCTGTGTCTGGGGCTAATGGCTCTGCCTGTGCAAGCGCAGGAAACAGACGCGCGCGCGGTGGTTACGTCTTCTGCGGCGGAAAAGGTTGCGGTGACGGTCTATCGCGATCCTGATCGCGGATTGAATGACAGCATCGACAAGAATTGGCCCAAGGGCTTTGCGCTGATCACCGAAACGCGCGAGGTGACTTTGCCCGCTGGCCCATCGACCATCAGATTTGAAGGCGTGACCGAGGGCATGGTGGCCGTGACCGCCATTGTCAGCGGCCTGCCCGGCGGCACGATCGAGCGTAACCGCGATGCAGCTTTGCTATCGCCCGCCTCGTTGATCGACGGGTCTTTGGGCAATCGCGTCACCATCCGCCGCACCGATCCGGCGACGGGGGTGGAGGAGCGTGAGGATGCGATTATCCGCACCCGCGCCGATGGCGGGCTGGTGTTGCAAACCTATAGTGGTTTTGAAGCGGTGCAATGTTCGGGCATTCCCGAAACGCTGGAATATGCTGGGATTCCCGGCGGATTGTCGCCCCAGCCGGTCTTTTCGATCAACACCAACAGCGCAGTGGCGGGCACGTACAAGGTGACGCTCACCTATTTGTCATCAGGCTTTGACTGGCAGGCCGATTATGTCGCCGTGCTGGGCGCTGACAACAAGACCTTGGGCCTCACCGCTTGGCTGACTTTGGCCAATGATAATGGCCAGAGCTTTGAGCAAGCCGAATTGCTGGCGGTGGCGGGGCAATATAATGTCGAAAGCGATTATCGTGAAATGGCCGATCCGCCAACAGCGCCCGAACTGGCGCTGACCTGCTATCCTTTGGGTAGCTCGATGGATGGCAGCGCGTATGAAGAAATGCTCCGCGGCGGCAGTGTCTATCCGGTCCCTGAGGCGATGTATTCGCCCGATATCGTGGTTACCGCCCGGATGCGGCAAGAAGTGCTGATGGATGCAGCGGTTGCCGTTTCTGCCGTCACGGCCGAGCAGGAGGAATTGGGCGACCTCAAGCTCTATCGCGTGCCCGAACCGGTTACCGTGGCGGCCAAGGGCATGAAGCAGGTGGCGTTCCTGACTAAGGCGGATATCAAGCTGGACCGTTATTATTGGGGCAAGTGCAGCCCGTGGAACGACAGCGATCCTGAGCGCGAACCGGAATCACTCGCCATTGCCCTTCGCATGCAAAACCGCACCAAGGACGGGCTGGGCGTGCCGCTGCTTGCGGGGGGAATCGCGGTGTTTCAGGATGACCAGACAGGCCGCCGTTTGATCGGCGAGGCCAGTTTGCGCGATTATGCGGTGGAGCAGGAGGTTGAGTTCCTGATCGCCGAAAGCGCACAGGTTTTCCAGATTTGCCAAAGCAATATGGCCGATGATTCACAGCGGGCGGGCATGACCATCACGCTCAGCAATGCAGGTGCGGTGGCTGTGCCGGTGGAAATCGAACTGGGCTATGGCCGCGACTGGGCGTTCAAGGCCAAGGGCGGCAGGATTATCCGCCGCAATGGCATGTTGTATCTGTCGGCGATGCTGGGCGCGAACAAGACGCAAAGCTGGAAGATCACGGCGCGTAGCAATGAAGTGGTGGTGCAGGAGGAGTAGATCGCTCTCGTACCCCGACGAAAGTCGGGGTCCAGCTAAAACCCTTGCGCGCTGGGCCCCGGCTTTCGCTGGGGTACAGGTCAATATTCAGCTATCAATCCTGCCCCATCAATCCTGCCAGCGCGTGCGATCTTCCTCGCTCAACGGATCATCAATCGATTCGTCATGGCCCGTGCCGCTCGACAAAAATACCAGCCCCATCAGCGCGGCGGTGAGCAGCATGGCGGCCCCAATGCCCAAGCCTGCGGCGATATAAAGATGGATCGATA
>JBGSTI010000399.1:0-2126 GCA_041736605.1 Sphingomonadaceae bacterium | reverse complement strand
TCGAACCTGCGACCCTCTGCTCCCAAAGCAGATGCGCTACCAGGCTGCGCTACTCCCCGACTGGGCGGTGTGACCCTTGCCAATGGCATAACGGATGCAATTACCGGGTTCCTGGTGGTGGGCCCGGCAGGACTCGAACCCGCGACCTAGCCGTTATGAGCGGCCAGCTCTAACCAACTGAGCTACAGGCCCACACTGAAACGCGCCGATAGCCGAGTTTGGCGGCAGAACGCAAGCAGCGAAGTTGCCTTTATGCCGAAACCCCGGAATCGGGCGCTGCTGCGTCGATAATTGCCTGCAAACCGATGGGGCGAACCCCGCGCATGGCCAGATAGGCCAAGATGCGGTCCCACCAATCATAGAATCGCGCCAGATCCGCTTTGGTGCGCACATAGGGTGTATAACCCGGTGCCAAAGACGGGCTGTGGAAACTGAAATTCAGGATTGGCACGCCTTCATCCAGCGCGATGTCGATCCCTTTGATGGCTTCCTCGACGCTGATCCCTTCGGGTGTCAGGGCAATGCGTTCGAGCAAGCCCAGACGCGCCAGAACGCCGCGCATCCGGGGCGTGCGCCACATCTGGGGATAAAGCCAGCGCCCTTGCTGCCGCAACATGCCCCAATAGACCGTGGTCAGTGGCAATTCCATCAAGCCGGCTTCGCGATCAATCCAATAGGGGTGCAGCGGATGCTGGCGAAAACACGGCCCCCCTTCCCCGCTATAATCAAAACGCGCCCGCACCGAACTATCGACGCGCACGCCATTGTCACGCAGCAGGTCTGGTGTATTCGGACCGGCCCCATAGCGCCCGGCGCGATAGATCAAGGGAGGCTTTCCGGTGGCGGCCTCAATCTGGTCACGCAATTGCTTGAGCTTTGCCGCTTCAAGCTCTTTGGGAAGATTGCCCGCAAAGCTGTTGTCCGGAATCAGATCTTCGCCAAAAGGCGGGCTGACCCAAGGGTGCAGCTGGATGCCGATATCGGCCTTATCGGTTTCGGCAAACTCGGCCAGAATGGCGGCGGCTTGCGGATCGGTGACGATCGGATGATCTACCAGATAGATTGGGCGAATGCCCTGTGGCTGGCAAAAGGCCTGAAAATCGCGCAAGGCAGGCACAGTGTCGAGGCTGTGCCCAGTGCGCGCCAGCGGCTTGGCCCAATCAAATTCCTCTTCGGTATCCACCGTGATGATGAAATGCGGCCCGAAAGGCGCAGCAAATCGCACCATGTCGCGCGGTCCCGGAACCTGATTGAAACCGAGACTGGGCACGCAAAAATCCTCTGTTGATGGCAGCGTTTTTAGGCGCTGGCCATGATCTGTTCGGGACTGGTATCGGCTGCCATCGGCAACGTCATTACCAGATGGTCATCAACGCGAACAAGACCACCACCCCAGCTTTCCAGCAAATTGGCGATCATCCGCAGCGTGAAACCAACGCCGGAAATCGGATTATCGCAGCCGGGGGTTGAGAAATCATGAGTGGAATCAAACAAAGCATCAACAGGTAAAGCCGCCATCGCGGATGGTAATGCGACCACCCACTGCGTCTTGCGGCTATCCGCAGCATCAATCAGCGTTACCAACGACACAGTGTCGCCCTGACCCGATGCGCGGGCCAATATGGCAAGCAGGCGATCCAGCGCCCATTGCAACGCGCTGTCTGTCATAGCCAGCGGTGCAATGCTGGACGCAGGCACATGCAGCAAGCGCGCGCCCTTGGATTCGAAAACGGGCCGATGCGCGGCAACCAGATTGGCCAAAAGCGGTGCCGCATCGACATGGTCTGCTGCATGCGTCGACTGGCTTGGCCCTAAACGAAACGCGGAATCGAGATCATTGACCTGATCAAGCAACTGGCGGGAATCGCGGCCAATATCCTCGGCCAGCGCGCGATAGGCAAAGCTGGCCGGACCGAAAAGCTGGCTTTCGATGATTTCGGAAAAGCCGCTGATCACATTCAAGGGCGTGCGCAGTTCATGAATGATCTGGCGCAGCGAATCGTGCATCTGCTGATCAACTTGGCGGTCAGCCGCGGCCCTTGGCACCGGCGGCGCAAGTGCGGCCATCCGCCGCATGACGCCGTGATGGCCACGGCATTGGCCCGAAATAATATCAAAACTGGGCG
>JBGSTI010000354.1:0-1859 GCA_041736605.1 Sphingomonadaceae bacterium | reverse complement strand
CAGAATGTGCAGGCAGAAGGCCAGGGTGCGGTCCATCTCCTCCGGCATCTGGTCCGGCCGGCAGAAAATGTGGGCGTCGTCCTGGGTGAAGCCGCGCACGCGCATCAGCCCGTGCAGCGCGCCGGAGGGCTCATAGCGATGCACATTGCCGAATTCCGCCAGCCGGATCGGCAGATCGCGATAGCTTTTGATCCCCTGCCGGAAAATCAGCACATGCGCCGGGCAATTCATGGGCTTCAGCGCCATCCAGTCGGCATCGTTCGACACCACCGGGCCTTCATCTTCGGTATTGGGAACTTCGTCGGGGATGACGAACATGTTCTCGCGATATTTCCCCCAATGGCCCGATTGCTCCCATTGGCGCGCGTCCATGATCTGCGGGGTTTTCACCTCCACATAGGCGCTGCCATCGATCTGGCGGCGCATATAGGCCTCCAGCTCGCGATAGATGCGATAGCCCTTGGGGTGCCAGAACACGCTGCCATGCGCTTCGGATTGCAGGTGGAACAGGTCCATTTCCTGCCCGATCTTGCGATGATCGCGCTTCGCCGCTTCTTCGAGGCGCAGCAGATGCGCATCCAGCTGCTTCTTGTTGAGCCAGCCGGTGCCGTAGATGCGCGACAATTGCGCGTTCTTCTGATCACCGCGCCAGTATGCGCCCGATACGCGAGTCAGCTTGAACGCTTGCGGGTCCAGCCGCCCGGTCGAGGCCAGATGCGGCCCGCGGCACATGTCGAACCAGTCATCGCCCGACCAATAGACCGACAGTTCCTCGCCCTCAGGAAGCTCTGCCGCCCATTGCGCCTTGAACGTCTCACTAGCGGCAGACCAGCGTGCGATCAGATCATTGCGATCCCACACTTCGCGGCGCAGGGGCTTGTTGGCGGCGATGATGCGGCGCATTTCGGCCTCAATGGCGGGCAAGTCTTCATCCGAAAACGGCCGATCCTTGGGCGCGAAATCATAATAGAAACCATCATCAGTCGATGGGCCAAAGGTGATCTGCGTGCCGGGATAGAGCGTCTGCACCGCTTCGGCCAATATGTGCGCGAAATCATGCCGCGCCAGATCCAGCGCATCGGCCTCATCGCGCGTGGTGACCAGAGCCAAAGCGGCGTCAGCCTCAAAAGGCGTCATGATATCGACCAGCTGGCCGTCGATGCGTGCAGCAATCGCCGCCTTGGCCAGACCCGGCCCGATGGCGGCAGCAATGTCTGCCGGGGTAGTGCCCGACGCCACTTCACGAACCGAGCCGTCGGGAAGGGTGATCTTGAGCAATACAGACATGAAACCTCTATGGGCAAAGGATGGGAGGCCGATTTCTCTAGCCTTCCGGGGCCAAGTGTCAATGATACGTGGTTGCTGTTGATGGGGGTGAACCCTATCTCTACCCCATGCGCCGCTTTGCCCAGACTGCTTGTTTTGATTGGTCCGGCCAAGCGGTGGCGCGGCCCAAGGGGATTGCGCTGGCCATTTGCGATGCCAGTGCGTCGGGCGCTGCGCCGCAATTGGTGGCACGCGATGGGCCGTGGAGCCGGGGTGAGGCTCTGGACTGGCTGCTGCGTCAGGCAGCGGCGCAGGCCGATATGCTGATTGGTATAGACATGTCGTTCGGCTTTCCCTTTGTGGATGCGGGCGGTTTCTTTCCGGGATGGACGCACAGCCCCGCCACCGCGCCGCAAATGTGGGCGCTGATTGATGATCTGTGCGGCGGTGATCCGCATTTGGGCATTGCGTCGTGCCTGGCGCATTCAGACATGCGCGAATATTTCCGCCATACTGGCTATCTCGGAACGCACTATGGCGCGCGTCCCGGCGGGCGGCTGCGAGTGACGGAACTGGCGTCGCAGGCGGCGGGC
>JBGSTI010000339.1:0-2311 GCA_041736605.1 Sphingomonadaceae bacterium | reverse complement strand
CAAAGGCTCCGCGCCCTGAACCACCAGATCATTGGCGCACATCGCGACCAGATCGATGCCAACGCCCTGATGCCGACCGCTTTCGATGGCCAGTTTCAGTTTGGTGCCCACGCCATCATTGGCGGCCACCAGCAGGGGATCGTTGAACCCTGCGGCTTTCAGATCGAAAAACCCACCAAATCCGCCCAAATCAGCATTGGCACCGGGGCGGCGCGTCGATTTGGCCAACGGTGCGATAGCGCGCACCAGGGCGTTGCCGGTTTCAATAGAAACGCCGGCCTGCGCATAGGTATAACCGGCATTTGGGGCGGGCGGTGCGGAATTGTTGCTGTCCATCGCCGCCCACTAGCGAGTTCCCTCTTGGATTTCCACGCCATTGTCGCCAAAAGGGCGCCCGATGACAAAATTGCGCACATATCGAAATCATTTTATCGCCGCGCTGGCCCTTGCTGGGTTGGCTACGGCTGGCATGGTCGTGGCGCAAATCGAGGATGAGCGGGGCATTGCGCCCGTAAGCAGCAATGGCGATCTGGAAGTCGACGGGTTAGAAATCGACGTGCGCGGCGATTCTCCCGATGATGCCCGCTATAATGGCTGGCGCGAGGCGCAGCGTCAGGGCTGGCAGGCTCTATGGCGCAAAATGGGCCGGGGCGGCGGCGCTCCGCGCTTGTCCGATGGACAGCTGGATGGGCTGGTATCCGCCATTATCGTTGAGAATGAACAGATCGGCCCGCGCCGCTATATTGCGACTTTGGGCGTGATGTTTGACCGGGCCCGCGCCGGGCAAATGTTGGGGATTAGTGGCAATACGCTGCGGTCTGCGCCCTTGCTGGTGATTCCGGTGACGGTTAGCGGCGGTTCGCTGCAAGTGTTTGAAAGCCGCACCGAATGGCAAAAGGCCTGGGCGCGGTTCCGCACGGCAGACAGCCGGATTGATTATGTGCGGCCGCATGGCAGCGGTGGCGAATCGGTATTGCTCACCGCCGGACAAACCGGACGGCGCAGCCGCACCTGGTGGCGCTTGATTCTTGATCAGTTTGGCGCAGCGGATGTGATCATGCCGATTGCGAGGCTGGAGCGGCAATGGCCCGGCGGCCCGATCCGGGGTACTTTTACCGCGCGTTTCGGCCCGGATAACCGCCTGATCGAAAGCTTTACGCTGACGGCGCAAAATAGTGACGGCCTGCCCAAGATGCTCGATCAGGCGATCAAGCGGCTGGATGGCATTTATGGCAATGCGCTGTCCAGCGGCATGCTCGCGCCCGATCCGACTTTGGTGATTGTTGATCCCAATGCACCGCCGCCCGAAGAATTGAAGCCTGAGGAAGAAAAACCCACCGAAGAGTCCGTTGAAACGCGCGAAAAAGCTGAAGCTGCGCCTGATCCGACGCCCTCGGCCACGCGCACCTTGATTGCGGTGCAGTTTGATTCGCCTGATCCCGATGCCGTGGCCGCTGCCGAATCGGCGCTGCGCGGCATCGCCGGTGTGCAATCGGCCAATACGACCAGTGTCGCTTTGGGCGGCACATCGGTGATGCAGGTAGTGTTTACGGGCGAAATTGATGCGCTGCGCGGGGCGTTGCAGGCGCGCGGATGGCAGGTGCAGCAAGGGTCTGGCGCGCTGCGTATTCGCCGCTGATGCCTTGTACGTTGCGCCCGTTGGTGCTGATCAAAGCTATGATAGCATGACGCAAATTGCCCTGCCTTTGCGGCCAGACCGGCTGGTTGATGCGGCTTTGCTGCTGGGCCAATCCAATGGCCATGTTCCGGCCATGCTGGGCAATTATGCGCAATGGCCGTTTCGCACAGCTTTGCTGCTTGGTCCGCCGCGATCGGGCAAGTCCAGTTTCGGCGCGCAATTCGCCAGCCAGCCGGGCAGCTTGTTCCTAGATGATGCTGATCGCATCGGCGCGGACAGCCTGTTTCACAGCTGGAACCGGGCGCAGGCGGAAGGATTGTCATTATTGCTGGCGTCGGCCGTGCCGCCTGCTGATTGGATCGCGCGACTTCCTGATCTGGCATCGCGGCTGGCATCGGCGCAAATGATCGCCATTCCTCAGCCGGATGAGGCGATGATGCCTGCGCTTTTGACCCATTGGGCCACCCGCATCGGCCTTGTCTTGCCGCCGTCACTTATCGATTATATCGCGCTGCGCATGGAACGCAGCTATGCCGCAGCAGAGGCCGTTATTCTGTTGCTTGACCAATGGAGCCTGGAACGCAAAATTCCCGTCGGCCAAAAGCTGGCGCGTGAGGCTTTGGACCAGCTTTTCCCGGGTATTGGCCCCGAACATGATCAGGGACATCTGCC
>JBGSTI010000314.1:0-5316 GCA_041736605.1 Sphingomonadaceae bacterium | reverse complement strand
TGGCGCTGCGGCTTTTGGACACCAGCCGTTCGTGCATCCAGCCCTGGCTGCCGTCCATATCCTCGATCTGCAACCAGCCATCATAGCGTTTGATGACCTTCACCGGCAGGTGCTTGCGCTTATACACCCAGCGGATGCGATATTCGAAACTGGGGCCAACACGGGCATTGGCCTCTTTATCCTTTAACGACCCCCAATAGGGGAAATCGCCGCCGCCTGCCTGTGCTTGCGCGGCATCGCGCTGTCCCGGCAGGCTGATCGCCAACAGGGCCAGCATCACGGCAAACAAGGAAAACAGCAGGCGTTTCGGGCGTTGAATCATCATGGCAATCGGCATGGCAGGTATTCCAGCAAATCGGTAGTAAAGAATTTTAGCGGCGAGTCGCCCGCGTTGACAAGGCTTCAATGGGTCTACCAGTCTTGACCTTTGCGTTCAAAGCGGCATAGCGAAGCGCATGCCCGATAAAAGCACCCATTCTGGCACAGATCCCCTGCCCCGCGCTGTTCAGCCGCGGCTGGACCATCCCCGTGTTGCCGTCACCCGCCGCCTGTTGCCGCAAGTCGAGGCCCGTCTGGGCGAATTGTTCGACAGCCAGTTCAACGCCGATGACGAACCGATGAGCCAGGGTGCCCTCGCCCGGTTGATGGCCGATTGCGACGTTCTGGTGCCCACGGTGACCGACCGGATTGATGCCGATCTGATCAATCAGGCCGGGGACCGCCTGAAACTGATCGCCAATTTCGGCGCAGGCGTCGACCATATCGATCTGAAGGCGGCACGGGCGCGCGGCATTATCGTTACCAACACCCCCGGCGTGTTCACCGATGATACGGCAGACATGACCATGGCGTTGATCCTGTCGGTCCCCCGCCGTTTGGCCGAGGGGGAAAAGCTGGTGCGCAGCGGGCAATGGCGCGGCTGGCGGCCATCGGGCATGTTGGGCCATCGCATTGGCGGCAAGCAATTGGGCATTATCGGCATGGGCCGCATTGGTCAGGCCGTGGCGCAACGCGCCCGCGCCTTTGGCCTTTCGATCATGTACAACAATCGCCACCGCCTGCCCTTGCCGATTGAGGAGCAATTGGGCGCAACATTCGAGCCTGATCTTGACCGGCTGATCGCCACTGCCGATATCGTGACGCTGCATTGCCCGCACAGCGCAGATACGCATGGCCTGATCGATGCGCGGCGGATCGGCCTGATGAAGCCCGATGCCTATCTGATCAACACTGCGCGCGGCGATATTGTTGATGAAGACGCGATGATTGCGGCGCTGGAAAAACAGAGCATCGCGGGCGCTGGCCTTGATGTTTACGCCCATGAACCTGCGGTCGATGCGCGGCTTCTGGCGCTTAGCAATGTTGTGTTGCTGCCGCATCTGGGCAGCGCCACATTTGAAGGGCGGCAGGCATCGGGTGAGCGCGTGATCGCCAATATCCGATTTTGGGCCGATGGCCATCGCCCGCCCGATCAGGTTCTGGATGGCTGGGCCTGATTATCGGCGCGCATGTAAAGCAAAATGCAAGATTGGGCTGGCACAAGCGCCAGACCGGACAAACGGGGGAGAATCCATGACGGTCGCGTGCAGCAAAAATGACCAACATCGCAATTTTGGGCGGAGCGGCCTTGGCCTGATGATCGGCCTTGTCGCCGCGCAATTGCTGGGGGCAATCCCGGCCATGGCGCAGGAAACCGTCGATGTCGGCCAGATTGATGCCGCCAATAGCGGCGATACGGCGTGGATTCTTACCTCCTCTGCCCTGGTGCTGATGATGACGCTGCCCGGCCTAGCGCTGTTTTATGGCGGTCTGGTGCGGGCGCGCAATTTCCTGTCAGTGCTGATTCAGGTGGGCGCGATTGCCGGTATCTGTTCGTTCCTGTGGGTTTTGGTCGGCTATACTTTGGCCTTTGGCGAAGTCACCAATGGCGTGCTCGGTGCAGGCAATGCCTGGATGCTGATCGCTTTGGGCAATGTGCGCGTTGATACGCTGATCCCCGAATCGGCCTTTGCGCTGTTTCAGATGACCTTTGCGGTCATCACGCCTGCGCTGATGGTTGGGGCCTGGGTGGAACGCGCGCGTTTTGGCTGGGTCGTGGCGTTCTGCGCCCTGTGGATGCTGATCGTCTATGCGCCGGTCGCGCACTGGATGTGGGGCGGCGGCTGGCTGGCCCAGATGGGTGCCCTCGATTTTGCAGGCGGCATCGTGGTGCATACAACAGCGGGCGTGTCAGCTTTGGTCGCCGCGTTTCTGGTAGGTGCGCGCACCGGCTTTCCGCGCCAGTTGATGCTGCCGCACAGCCCGGCTTTAACGCTGGCGGGCGCTGGCCTGTTATGGGTGGGCTGGTTCGGTTTCAATGGCGGATCGGCTTTGGCCGCCAATGATGACGCCGCTGCGGCGATCATCAACACGCATGTATCGGCTGCCGTCGCCGCGATGGTCTGGCTGATGATCGAAAAGATCAAGGTGGGTAAGCCCACCACCATCGGCTTTGCCACAGGTGCGATTGCGGGCCTTGCCACCATTACCCCGGCGGCAGGTTTTGTTTCACCCGGCGCAGCGATGATCCTGGGCGCAATTGCGGCCCCGATCTGCTATTTCGCCATCGCGTTCGTGAAGCACAGCATCAAGATCGATGACTCGCTCGACGTATTTGCCGTGCATGGCGTGGGCGGGATTATCGGCTCGCTGTTGCTGGCGGTGTTCATGAGCGCCGATCTGGGCGGGGCTGGCTATGATGATGGCGTGATCATGGCGGGCCAGTTTGCAAGCCAGGCCATTGCCGTTCTGGTCGTGGCCCTGTGGTCTGCCGTGGCGACAGTGATGATCGCACTCGCCATTTCGATGGTGCTGCCGATGCGCGTCAGCAAGGATGAGGAACGCGAAGGTCTGGACATCACCAATCACGGCGAACGCGCTTGGGAAATGGACTGACCATCAATTAGGGCATTGCGTTTGCGGATCGGATCTGCGCACGCAATGCCCAAAGCTTGGCTTCAATGGCTTAGCTGCTCCACCACCTCTTCAATGCTGGGCTCGTCCGTCGCCATCTGCTCCATCTGTTGCTGCACACCGCGCATGATGCGGGCGATATAGGCGCGGATCATGCGGTTGCGCTCCTTGCCCGTTTCCAGATCGGGTTGATAGCCATCAATATCGGCGCGGCTGATCGTGCCCTTGGCATCCAGCAGCCGTTCGATGGTGTCCATCCGTTCGCGCACCACCGAAACTTCGGCGATCAGCGCCATCAGCATCGACAGCATTTTCTCTTCATTGGCATTGCCCAGAAAATCGGGGCGACGGCCCTTGGGCTTGGCACCGGCGCGGGCGATCCAGTCAATATCCTCGCTCATGCGCCTGCTCCTTCGCTGGCCGGTTTCCACGCGCCATAGGCATTCCAGATGGCGGCGCGGCCATAATCCTCCTCGGCCCCGGCGGGCGCGGGCGGAAAGATGCTTTCATCGACCACCGCCTTGACCCCCACGGTAAACTGCGCCTCTGGTGGCAGGCCAACCCTGGCCATTTCCTCGGTCATATCCAGCGCGTGCATGGCCGACCAGAATGGCTCGTTATTGTTATAGGCGTCCCAATCGCGCATGAACTGTTCAAACAGCGGCATGGCGTCGGAATATTCAGGCTGTTCGATGTGCAGCATCAGCCCGCCGGGTTTCAGCACCCGCGATGCTTCAGACAGGATGCGCGGCAAGGCACTGCCCGATAATTCGTGTAGGAACATCGTGGTCTGCACCCAGTCAAAACTGCCATCGGCCAATTCGCTCATATCCTCGGCATTCATTTGGCGGAATATGATATTCTTGACGCCCAGCGCCTGCGCGCGGGCATGGCCATAACGCAGCGACGGCGCGGCAACGTCAATCGCCACCACTTCGGCATCGGGATAGGCCTGCGCCAAGGGCACGGCATTATGGCCAATGGTGCAGCCTATATCGAGGATACGTTTGGGCTGCCAATCCGGGCGCGACGCCTTTGCCCAGGCCGCTACAGCCTGCCCGCCGCCATCATTCAGCGCACCCAAAGCGCCGCCCGTGGTTGCAAACAGGCCGCTGTCATAATTGGCCCCTGCCGATACATCGCCGTCGCGTTCCTCGCCATAATAGGAACCCGGCATACAGTGGATATCGACCGCCGTCTGATAGTGCGGCACAGATACGCGCGCATCAAGTTGCAGCGTATTGCGCCCATCATTCAATTCGCGCGCGATGGCATCCAGCCGGTCCAGCTGGCGCAGCGTTATGGCGCGTCCATTTTGCTGACGCATCTCCATCGAATTGCGCTTCATCGCCGACCAGAAGCGGTGCCAGCTATCCTGATTCATCGCCTTGCGCACTTCCTCACGATGGTTCGGCGCGCGGCCATGTTCGGCCTGAAACGCAGGCAGCACCCGGTTTTCATAGGCGATGCGATTGCCTGCGCCCAGATCGCCAGACAGGAAGCGGTTGAAATTGGCTAGGAAATTGAACCGCGCCGCATCGTCATGATCCACCTCAGGGAACAATGCGTGGCGCGTGACCGCCGTATAGGGCGGCGGCACATCATGTTTGCTCATATCCTCAAGTCCTCAAAATCGCGGACGATTGCGGCCCGCACGACTTCCCTGCGGATGACGATAAGCGCTCACTCCCCCACGCGAAGCTGATCGCCGCGCCTATCCGACAATCGGGCAAAACCGGCAGGGTCCGTTTCAATCACCGCCATTCCCCTCAATTTGCAAGGGAAAGCCATAACCGGTCAACACCCCAAGGGAGCATCATGCCCGACGCCGCCAGCCCCCCAGATTCTGCCATTATCCAGAGCCTGCTCTTCGTGCCCGGCACCAAGCCGGAACGCTTTGCCAAGGCGCTGGCCAGCGGCGCGGATTGCGTGTGCGTCGATCTGGAAGATGCGGTGCCTGCCGACGAAAAAGACAACGCCCGCATCGCCGCCCTGTCGGCCATTGGCGAGGGACAGGCATTGGCGCTGCGTATCAATGGGGTGCGCACGCGCGCTGGCCTTGCCGATCTGCTGGCTTTGACCGAGGCAGCAATCCGCCCATCGGTGCTGCTGGTGCCGATGGTGGAGGACGCCGCCGAAATTGCGATTGTCCGCGCGGTCCTGAACGATCCGGCCATCGCGCTGATCCCGCTGATCGAAACTGTGCGCGGGCTGAACAATGCCCATGCCATTGCCGCAGAGCCGCAAGTGGCGATGCTGATGTTTGGCGGCGGTGATTTTTCGTCTGCAATTTGGGCCGCTCGGTTCGCTCTTTCCTTCTGAATTTGTGGCCAAGGCCCGCAGCCTCTCCGCGCTGCCTCCCTT
>JBGSTI010000303.1:0-4224 GCA_041736605.1 Sphingomonadaceae bacterium | reverse complement strand
CGCGGCCTGCTGAACCAGCAATTGCTGCGCGGGATTGGGTTTCATCATCAGGCCTTTCTTTAGAAGCTATAGCCCAGCTTCACACCATAGATACGCGGCGCACCGGCAAAGCCAACCACCGTGTTGCCCAGCGCGTTGATCGTGCGCCGATATTTGGTGTCGCCCAGATTGTTGACATAACCGGTCAGCTTCCAATTATCCTTGGTCAAGGTCGCCCGCACATCAAGCAGACCATAGCCGTCCTCGGCGGTCAGCGGCAGGCCGGTGCCAAACGCGATATTGCCTTCACCCGGTTCATGGAAGAAATCGCCGGTCAGCGCATAATCGGCGCGAATGGCAAATTCGCCATCGCCCATGACGTCAGCACGCCATTCCGCGCCAACATTCACCGAATGCTTGGGCGCACGCACCATCCGCGTATCGGAAAAGTCGGTCGTCGCGTTAAAAACATAATTGTCATATTTGGCATCAAGATAGCCATAGGCAATATTGACTTCAAACGCCCGGCTGGGCCGTGCGGTGATTTCCAGATCAAGCCCCTTGATCGTGCTCGACGCAGCATTGCTGATCAGCGAAACCGGCGCGGTGCTGCCTGCGGGCAGAATGATCCGCGAGATTTGCAGGTTCTTGTAATCATAATAATAGGCCGCGCCATTCACGCGCAATGCACGGTCCAGCCATTCGGTCTTGAAGCCGATTTCATAGGCCTTGATGTCTTCAGGCGCGAACAGCACATCGGCCTGGCCCTTGCTGAACGGTACATATTGAAAGCCGCCGCTTTTGAAACCGGTCGAAAAGCTGGCATAGACATTGGCGTCGCTCGACACCTTGTAAGCCAGCACGATGCGCGGATCGAAGCTCTTATATTTTGCATTGTTGGTGGTAGTGAATGGCACGGCGATGATCGGCGCGCCATCGGTGGTGGTGCCCGCCTGAATGGCTCGCTTGCTATCATGGCTATAGCGGCCACCCAAGGTCACATCAAAGGCATCGGAAAGATGGAAGGTTGCTTGGCCAAACACGGCGTAGCTTTCGATCTTGTAATCCGACAGGGCGACATCGGTCGCCGGCGTGCCCGCTGCGGCGCGAACCGCACTGTTCAAACCGACACGGAAGGAATCCACCCGGTTGCTGGTGTCATGATAATAGAAACCGCCCAGGATCCAGTCGACCAGCCCATCGCCAGACAGCGATCCGCCCGGTGTCGAGGCAATGCGAAATTCCTGGGTAAATTGCTTTGAGCTTTCGATGCTCGACTGATCGAGAATGTCGAGCGATGATCCTTCCAGATCGCGGCCATCGGTAATATCGAGCTTGCGCAAGGCCGAGATCGACGTCAGCGTGACGCCGCCTGCGTCATATTCGATACGCCCAATATAGGCCTTTACGCTGCGATCAAGGAACGGATCAAAGGACAGTGCACCGCGGCGCAGATTGGTCGTGCTCACCGGTGTGCCAGAGCCGCGGAAGAATACGCCCGCAGGATTGCCAGCCGTTCCCTGATTGAACCCGCCAAACGCGGCCTTGTTGCCATCATCCATGAATTCGGCGGTCAGCTCGATCTTCAAAGGATCGGAAGGCGCCAAGGTCAGCCGGAAACGCGCTCCGGTGTTTTCAATGCCCTGAAATTTGTTGCCGGTGACGGTATTGGTCACATAGCCATCGCGCTCTTCGCGCCATGCGGCCGCGCGGAACATGATCTTGTCACCAGCAATCGGGCCTCCAACCGCACCGAACAGGTTATAGCCGCCAAAATTGCTGATACCGCCTTCGAAATTGCCGGTCAGATAATCGGTAGGAGCCTTGCTGATCACGTTGATCGCGCCGCCAATGGTGTTGCGGCCATAAAGCGTTCCCTGCGGACCACGCAAAACCTCAACCCGATCAATGTCCTTCATCGCACCGAACGAACCGCTGGAGCGGCCCAGATAGACGTCATCGGCAAACACGCCGACCGAGCTTTCCGACCCCGGATCGAACGAGCGTGTGCCGATGCCACGAATATACAATTGCGGGCGCGCTGCACCAAAGCTGCCGAAATAGAAGCTGGGCACGCGCGGTGCGATATTTTCCAGCGACGCAATGCCGGTGCGCTCAATCGCTTCACCGCCAAAGGCCGAGATCGCGACCGGAATATCCTGCACGCGCTCTGACCGGCGCTGCGCCGTCACCACGATGTCCTGGATCGCATCATCAGCAACCGATTCGTCGGCGGCCGCCTGCGCATCCTCTTCTTGAGCCAAAGCCGGTGACGCCATCAACGCCCATGCCGAAACACAGCCCAGAAATGCAGCTTTCACAATCGCCATGATTATCTCCTCTTGCCTATTTGCAGCGAGCCGCTTGACACGGGCTTCGCTTTCTCTTTACAAACCGTTTGCACTGTTTATACAGGCATCGATAAATGCATTTACTAAACCTGTCAATGCGGGAGAGGCATGTGACTCAATTGGTAGACGACAAGTCCGGTCGGCGGTTTCTGGTACCGCGCCGCGCCTTTACCGATCAGGCGATATTCGAACGGGAATATGAGGCGATTTTCAATCGGTGCTGGCTATATCTTGGCCATGCGTCCGAACTGCCCAATCCCGGCAGTTTCCTGACGCGCAAGGTCGCGCGCCGCCCGATCCTGTTCACCCGCGACAAAGAGGGCAATTTCCACGCCCTGCTCAATGCCTGCCCGCATCGCGGCGCGTTGGTATGCCGCGAACGGTCGGGCAAATCGCCCGCGTTCATGTGCATGTATCATGGCTGGACCTTTGCATCCGATGGGCATCTGATGACCTTGCCCGGTGGCTCTGGCTATCCCGAAGGGTTCAAGAACGACCCCCAGAAACAGATGGTCCATGTGCCCCGCATGGAACGCTTTGGCGACTTTTTCTTCATCAGCTTTGCCAAGGATGGCGAGGATCTGGCCACCTATCTGGCCGATGCCGGAGACTATCTGAAGCTGGTGGCCGAGCATTCGCCCAGCGGCATGCAAGTGGTTGGCGGAACGCAGGAATATGCCATTCGCGGCAATTGGAAGCTATTGGCGGAAAACAGCTTTGATGGCTATCACGCCGCCTGCACGCACTCGACCTATCTGGAATATCTCAAAAACGCCAATGGCGCGCTGGGCGCAACGCCGCTGGAGGGCGTGGGCCGTGATTTGAAAAATGGTCATGCCTTGGTCGAATATTCCGCACCATGGGGTCGCCCGATTGCCAATTGGGTGCCATTATGGGGCGAGCAAGGCCGCGAAGAAATCGATGCCATCTATGCCCAGTTGGAAGCCCGGCTGGGTGCAGAACGGGCCGAACGGCTGGCACGCATGAACCGCAACATGGTGATCTTTCCCAATCTGGTGGTGAACGACATCATGGCCATCACCGTCCGCACATTCTTCCCCACCGCACCCGATTATGTCGAAGTCAACGCCTGGGCCCTGGCCCCGGTCGAAGAAAGCGAATGGCTGCGCAAATATCGCCTGTACAACTTCACCGAATTTCTTGGCCCCGGCGGCTTTGCGACGCCCGATGATGTCGAAGCCATCGAGAAATGTCAGCAAGGCTATGCCGCAGGTGGTGAAGCACTTTACAATGACATATCCAAAGGCATGGGCCGCGAAGGTGGCCCCAGCTTTGACGATGAGGAACAGATGCGGGCCTATTGGCGCGAATGGGATCGCCGTATTGCCAGCGTGGAGGCGTGAGCCATGGACGATAATCTGTTGCTGCGCCTGCGCATCGAAGAATTGCTATTCGAAGAAGCCGATCTGATCGATCAGTGGCGGCTGAAAGAATGGCTGAAGCTGTTCACCGATGATGCGCATTATCATGTGCCACCCAGCGACGTGGATGGCGACACCGCCAATCCGGACACGTCATTATTCTATATCATGGACGACCGGCTGCGCATGAACGAACGCGTTATCCGCCTGGCCAAGGTGGGCGCGCATAGCGAGCATCCCAAATCAAAGGTACGCCACCTGATTTCCAATGTCCGCGTGCGCCGCGATGGCGATATCATTCACGCCCGGTCATCGTTTATCGTATCGCGTGCCAAAGACATCACGCATGACCTGTTCGTTGGTCATTATCTGCACGACATTGTTGAGCAGGACGGCGTGCTGAAAATCGCCAAGAAAACCTGCGTGCTGGATATGGAGGCTTTGCGCCCCCATGCCCGCATCAGCATCATCCTGTAAGGAGAGGATTGGATGACCCACCCCATTCGTTTCGG
>JBGSTI010000302.1:0-3429 GCA_041736605.1 Sphingomonadaceae bacterium | reverse complement strand
CTTGGGCTTGGCAATATCGATGGGCGGCGGTGTAACGGCAGGCGGAGCCGCAGGCTGCACGGCTTTATCCGCCGCAATCAATGCGCCGCAATGCGGGCAGAATTTCACGGGTCCGGGCAAGGGCTTGCCGCACTGGAAACAGAATTTTGCCATCTATCGCGCCTTTCCGTTGACCATTCTATTTTATGGATTTGCCAACCAAAGTCCCGGCCATTTGCGTCTTTTCGCCCAATAACCATTGGGCCGTATAGGCCCCATCTGGAGTGTCGGGCCTGGAAAGGACGATCATGGGCCATGCGCCGCAGGCGGTGGCACTTGCTGTGTCTTCAATTGCGATTGGCCTTTGATCGAATATCAGCCCACCTTTTGCGTTGGCTCCCGCGAAATACAGGTTGAAATCGCAAAGCTCGGCGTTCTTCCCCTTGGTGTATCTGGAAAAGCCAACCAGCGTCTCTTCATCATCAGCCAGAGTAAACCGCAATTCCACCTGTTGGCCGCCTATCATGCCCGCTAGCGTTGTTTCCTCGCCAGATGTAATGGTCATGCGACTTATCAGATCGCGACCCTGTGCCCCCACAGACCGGCTTTCGGCGCTATCGGCGTCAAAGCCCAGATCGTCGGCGTCGATATAGCCGATGGTCTGTTCATCCACCTTGATCTCTACATAGCCGCTGTCGGTCAGGCCCAATATCTTGATGGCGGTGCCCGGCTCCAATTGCGTAACAACCTCGCTGAAGCCGCTGTCGCCCGCGCGCACATCGACCGTTGCGGTTATATCCCAATCATAATCGGCATATTGCTGGGCCAAGCCTGGCGGGGCGGTGTCCATCAGCCAGCCGGTGCTGACATAATCGCCATTGTCATCGACTTGCAGCCATGTCTTGCCGCCTTCCTCGATCACCATGCCAGTCACCGCATCGCCCCGGCGCAGCATCGTGCGGATCGGCCCGCTGCCACTATTCTGCCTCCGCATCACATTGCCGACTGCGTAAAGGGTGACGGGCCGCGTGGTCGTGTTTTGCGAATTGGCGCGGGCATCGCGATAATCGGGAAACAGCATGGGCGGCAGATAAACGGCGGCGCACAGCAGCAACGTGGCACCTATGGCCGCCCATGGCCGCCAATCGCGCTTTTTGGGGGCAACGGCTTGTTCGGTAGCAGCGCTGGCAGCAACCGCCGTCCCGCATTCTTCACAAAAGCGCGCATTGGGGCGCAGGACCGCCTGACAGGACGGGCAAAGTTGTTTTTCACTCATGATCAGTGTTCAAGCATGAATCCCGGCGATTCGCCAAGCGGAATGCCCCAATTCAGCGTTGCCGCCGCAGCCAGCCAGACCAGCCCTGATCGGCCAAAATCACCTGCGCGGCATTATGCCCCGGCGCGCCCGTTACGCCGCCACCCGGATGAGTGCCTGCACCGCACATATACAACCCCTTGAGCGGCCCCTTATGCCGCCCATATCCCAGCATGGGCCGCGCAGACCATAGTTGATCGAGCGTCATGCGACCGTGCATGATATCACCGCCGATCAGCCCAAATGTCTGCTCAAGGCCCAAGGGTGACAGCGCGCTTTGGCCGATCACGAGCTTTCGAAAACCGGGGGCGTAGTTTTCAATCGTGTCGAAAATCGCGTCGATAGCGCCCTGTTCTTCATGCGCGTCCGCCCAACTGCGCGGCTTGCCTGTGGTGTCAGGAGGCAGCACAGGCGCGAATTGCTGGCAAAACAGGCTGGCGACATGCGCGCCCGGCGGGGCGAGGCTGTCGTCCACCGTGGAGGGGATCAACATCTCGACAATCGGCCGGCGCGACCAGCCATGTTGGCGCGCATCCATGAAGGCGCGGTCCATATAATCCAGTGTCGGGGCCAATATGATGCCGCTTTGATGGTGCAGCCCCGGCTCTGGCAAGCAGGAAAAGCGGGGTAGGGCGGACAGCGCCACATTCATGCGGAACGTGCCGCTACCGGTCTTATAGCCCTTGATCCGCTGCGCAAATTCGGCTGGCAGATCGCTGGGGTCCATCATCCGGCCATAGAGCATCGCCGGGCCGACATTGGCGATCACGCGCGGGGCGATGATGTCCTCGCCGCTTTCCAGTCGCACACCGACCGCGTGGCCATCGTCCACCAGCACTTGGCCTACCGGGCAATCGGTGCTGATCTCCACGCCCAGATTACGGCAAACCTTGGCCATGATCTGCGTGATCGATCCCATGCCGCCGACGACATGGCCCCATGCGCCCTTTTTTCCATTCACTTCACCAAACACATGATGCAGCAGCACATAGGCGCTGCCCGGCGTATCGGGCGAGGCGTAGTTGCCCACCACCGCGTCAAATCCGAACGCGGCCTTCACCGCCTCGCTTTCAAACCAGCCATCGAGGACATCGCGGGCCGAGCGCGTGAACAAGTCCAGCACATGGCGCTGATCGGTGACGCTTAAGCCCCGCATCCGCCGCGATTGGCGCGCGGCGTCATACAATGTCATCATGCCTTCGCCCAGATTGGGCGGCGGGGTGAGCGCCAGATCGCGCAGCACATCGGCCACTGTTTCCAGCGCGGCATAATAGGCAGGCAGCGCCGCAGCATCGCGGGCACTGAATTTGCCAAATTCCTGTTGTGTCCGCTCCAGCCCGCCGCCCAGCAACAGATGTCCGCCATCATCCTGGGGCAGGAAATTGCTGTAGGGCCGCTCAATCACGCGATAGCCATGATCGGCAAGGCCCATGTCGGCGATGACCTTGGGCTGCAACAGGCTGACCGTATAGCTGGCGACCGAATTGCGGAAACCGGGGTGAAATTCTTCGGTCACCGCCGCGCCGCCAACGACATTGCGCCGCTCCAGCATCCGGACTTTCAGCCCCGCACGCGCCAGATAGAACGCGCACACCAGCCCATTATGCCCGGCGCCGATGATCAGTGCGTCATAATCTTGGGGCGGCATTTGGGTCTCCGGTTGGTGAGCGGCCATGTTGCATGAGCTAGAGGCTGGCGGCAAGCGGGCAGGGATTGTCCCGAATTGTGACATGTCTGATCCTCCCCATCGACTTGCGATGGGGAGGTGGCAGGCGCGTAGCGACTGACGGAGGGGCAGTTGCCAAGACCTTGCCCCTCCACCACCCGCTAGCGCGCGCGGTCCCCCTCCCCATCGCAAGTCGATGGGGAGGAATTACAAGGCAATCACCCCCAGCACTGTAAAATTTACCGACAATTTACCCATCATGGTTAAGCCATAGCTGCAATGTCGGGAATTCCCGGCGGATTTGGCCAGAACCGGAAAAACCGCATGTTTCGATTGTTCAAACATTATGTGCCCCACGCCGTGCTGCTGCTGGGCCTGTTCGATTTCGCGCTGCTGCTGGCGGCGGCGGAATCGGGTTGGGTGCTGCGCGCGCGCCAGATTGGCATGGACGTGCTGCCGGTGGATACGC
>JBGSTI010000283.1:0-1602 GCA_041736605.1 Sphingomonadaceae bacterium | reverse complement strand
CCGACCTGCACCGAATCAACCAGCACCGGATCGACCAGATAGCCACGATGATCGCGAATGCGCGAACAACCACCCGTCAACACCAAGGCCGTGGCCGCAGCCACAATCAGCCCCAGCCGCAACGGGCGCGCCCGTTTTGTCATCATTGCGGCTTGTGCAGTCATTTTATTCTCCCATATCCATGGCCAAGCGCCATGGTGGATTGGCAAGTGACTGGTCCTTAGGCGTTTGACGCGCCCTCGACAAGTCTCGTGCCAAGCCTCTATGGAGCCGAGACAGGCTGAATTGGGCCTTAATCGCTCGCCCGGCCAAGGGTGGGCATGATGATGGAACCGCGCAGAAGGGTTTATGGTCAAAACTGTCAGGCGGAGATCGCGATGCACGGGCGCGTCAGGCGATGCAGGCGCTCTATTCGGCGATTGTCCAATCGGGGCGCAAACCCGCCTGGTATCTGCAAGGCGGCGTGACCGACAGCGTCGATGGCCGGTTTGACATGATTTCCAGCATCCTGGCCCTCATTCTGCTGCGCATGGAGCGTGATACCGCGACGGGCCTTGGTGATCAGGCGCAAAACAGCGTGTGGCTGACCGAATTGTTCGTTGATGACATGGATGGCCAGCTGCGCGAATTTGGCATTGGCGACATGATCGTGGGCAAGCATGTGGGCCGGTTGATGGGTGCGCTGGGCGGACGATTGGGCACAATGCGCGACGCGCTGGCCGATCCCGATGGCGCAGCGGCGGCACTGGCCGATTATGCGCGGCGCAATATTCATGGAGTGGGTGATGCGGAGCCAAGCAAGGCCGATTGGCTGGGCGCGCAATTGCTGGCCCAATTCCGCCATATATGCGGCGTGCCGATGGATGCGCTGATCGCCGGACAACAGGTGGACCCGGCATGAGCGCGACGCCGACTATGCCATTGCCACCGCCCGAATTTTCGCGGCCGTTTGATACGGGCATATTGGGCCGGAAGGCCGTGCAGCTGACCGCCAGTGCCGAAGAATGCGCTGCCCTGGCCCAACGCTTCGATCTGGTGCGCGTCGATCATTTGACCGCCGACATCGTGCTGGACCGCACCGATCGCGGCATTTCGCTGATCGGCATCATGGACGCCGCCTGGGTGCAAGCCTGCGCGGTATCGGGCGAGGATCTGGCGCAAGCGGTGAAATCGCCTGTCGATCTGCTCTATGTGCGCGAACAACCCGGCCAGCCGTTGGAGGAAATCGAGCTGGAGTCAGGCGATTGCGACCTGATGCCGCTGGAAGGCCCAGTGATCGATATTGGCGAGGCAATGGCGCAAAGCCTGGGCCTTAGCATCAATCCTTACGCCACCGGGCCAAAGGCCAAACAGGCGCGCACCCGCGCCGGGATTTTAGATGAAAGCGCTGTGGGAGCGTTTGCCGGATTGGCGGCGTTGAAGGACAAATTGGGCGGCTGATTAAAGCTAAAGCTGGGCCCCGTTGCTCAATCGCCAAGTTGATTTTCCGCAGAATCCACCCGCCACGGATTGGGAAACAGCGTCTCGGTAGGCACGCCGAAAAACGCCGCAAGCCGATAGGCCATAGGCAAAGAGGGGTCATATTTCTCTGCCTCCATGGCA
>JBGSTI010000272.1:0-2849 GCA_041736605.1 Sphingomonadaceae bacterium | reverse complement strand
GCGCTGCTGGCCGATCCGCATGATCCGACTGCGCTGGCGGCCTGTATCGGCCAAGTGCTGGATAGTGCGCAACTGGCCGATAGCCTGCGCGCCAAGGGACTGGCGCGCGCGGCGCATTTGCGCTGGGATGATTTCGCCGCCGCCAATCTGGCGCTCTATCGCCGTTTGCTGGCGCGCGAAGGCTAGGCAGCCAAATCCTGCGCCATCTGCCGTGCCGCCCGGTTATGCGCGGTGATGGACCAGATCAGCACGCTATTGAGCAGCAATTCATAGATAAAATACCAGGCAGGCTGGCGCAGCAGCATCGCCGCGCCCAGCACCAATGTGCGGTGATTGGAACTGAGTAGGTTCAACGGCTTGAGCAGCGGGCGCAAGTGTCGCACCGCGCTATCGCGAAAGCGGTTTTGCGCGGCGGGGTCATGCGCTGCTTTGGCTTGCAACTGGTCAATCAGCGCCGCCTTGCCATCCAGCCGCGCGGCGAGCGATAGATAAATGGTCGCAATCCGGGTCAGAATGCCGCCAACGCCGCCGCGCGCCACCAATGGCTGGCTGTTGATCCATGCCCGGTTATAAACCCAATATTGATAGCGACGGCGCTGCACCTCGAAATGATTGGTCTGGGCTATCCGGCTTACACCAGCTGCCACCATCAACGCCCAGCCCATAGAGCCCAGTTCCGGCTGCATATAGGCAGCCAGCATGCAATATAGCACGATATGGCCCATATAATCGCTGATGCCATCAACGATCTCGCCCATCGGGCCGGATTGTCCGGTCATCCGCGCCAGATCGCCATCCGCGCCATCAATGACATGCCATGCCATGTGCAGCATCAGGCCGAGCAGGGCCGATTGTGGCCAGGCAAGCCCGGTATAGGCAAATCCGGCGGCAATGACGGCGCATCCCCCGGCAATGGACACCATATTGGGCGAAATGCCGGTGGGGCGCAGCATCAGGGCCAGATGCCCGGCGAGGCGGTGATAGATTTCCCGGTTCAGCCAATCCTGCAATTCGGGCGTGCGGCCCGATTGCACTCCTGCCAAGCCATTTTGATCGTCAACCATGCCGGGTTCCTTGGCAGAAATATGCGACGATGCGCGGTGCGTGGCTCATATTTGGGGGCGATGTTTTGATCAATAGCCGTTGTTCATGATGGCTTCATGGCCATGATGCTCAAGGGACACATATAAGAATATTGTACGGCAGGTTGCTCGGCTTTGCTGCGTGAAACATTGACTTTTCGGATGAAATTTCAATAAGCGCATCGATGGAGAGCGACAGTTTGCAGGTGTAGGCTACGCAAAAATAGGCGGGCCGGTGTTCCGGGGGGAGTGCTTTATGTCTGATGTCGCACCGCCCCGGATCGTGGTTGCTTTCGCGACGTCCGCCTTGGCCGATCGATTGGTGGCGGGCATTCCTGCGGGCGCACGGGCGCTACAAATCGCAGTGCGCATGCAGGCAGAGGCTAAGGGCGCCATCAATCCACAGGTTGATCTGTGCCTGGCTTTGCCCGGCGGCGTTGCAACCGATCCGTATCTTCTCGCTGAAATCGCGCGCCTTGTGCCTGACAAGGCCATTGCCATCGTCGATTCCACCGCGCGCGATTGGCGCGAGGGCGATCAGTGGCTGGCCGGAGAGGCGCTGGCCAGTTCGCCTGTGGATGAGGCGGGATCGGGCGCATTTCGCCCCCGCGCAATGGCGTTGCTACCGCAATATGTGGCTTCTGCCAACACGCAGCAGCTGGCGCGTCATCTTGATGCCGCTGGCCGCCGCATTGTCGCTGCGACGATCAAGCCCGGCGATGGCCTGGTATCGCGGCACATCAACAGGCCCGTTTCGATGCGGATCAGCCTATTGCTGCTGCGCTTTGCCGCTATACGCCCGCTGCACGCCACGGCGCTGACGGCGTTATTTGGGCTATTAATGGCGTTAAGCCTGTTTTCCGGCACGCAGACCGGCCTGTTGTTGGGGGGCATATTGTTTCAGGTCGCGTCTATCGTCGATGGCGTGGACGGTGAAATTGCCCGTGCGACTCAACGCACAAGCGCGCGCGGGGCCATGCTCGATACGGTGACCGATGGCGTTACCAATGTCGCTTTTCTGGCGGGGCTAGCCTTTAACTTGCATCAGCAGGGCCACCCCTTTGCCCTGTCAACCGGGATGGCCGGGGTCATTTGCTTCGCATCGGGGCTGGTTCTGTTGGGCGTGAATGCGGCACGGTCTGGCGATACAATTACCTTTGATGCGGTCAAACACTATCTGAACCGGAATCCGACCCGTATCAGCCAGATACTAATCTGGATTGCCATGCGCGATTTTTTTGCACTTGCCAGCATGGCATTGATCCTTATGGGGTTCGGCTTTCTGTTGCTGACAATATTTGCGACCGTCGCAATGGGTTGGCTTTTGGTCGTTACTTACATGATGTTAAGTATCAAGTTGAAACGGGTATAGGTGGCATTGGTTGGGTTGTGGCAGAACAGAGGCGGTCAAAAAGCGCCGTTTTTGCCGGAACCAGGTCGATCAATCGCCCCTTCGCAAGGACATAAGATGAAAGACATTCGTTGTGCGGTGATTGGCATCGGGAATTGCGCCAGTTCATTCATCCAAGGGCTGGAATTTTATAAGGCGCGCGATTCGCGCGAAGGCCTGATCAATGATCGCATCGGGCCTTATGGCCTGGAAGACATCGAAATCGTCTGCGCGTTTGATATTGATGCCCGCAAGGTCGGGCTGGATGTGAATGAAGCGATTTTTGCTGGCCCCAATAATACGCTGGTATTTCAGCCGGATATGCCAAAATCGGGCGTGACAGTGATGATGGGGCAGGTGCTGGATGGCGTCGCCCC
>JBGSTI010000266.1:0-2369 GCA_041736605.1 Sphingomonadaceae bacterium | reverse complement strand
CTCTGCCGCTCGACGGCACCACGCGCAAGCGCGTTCAGGGCAATGATGGCAAGACGGTGTTCACAACCAATGCCAGCGCCATTGATGGCATTCGAGTCAACACACCCGAAGGCGTAACCGAATTTCGCGCAGGCGACGGTTTCCAGACCGAGGGCGGATCAATCTATGCCGTGTTCGACAAGGAATTTGGCGAAGGCTGGCGGATCAATTCCAAGGTGAAATGGTCCAAATATCAATCCGCCTCGAATTTCTTCAGCAATGGGATCGGCCCGGCCGCGCCCGAAACCCAGGCCCAGTTCCTGACCCGCGTTGCCCCCACGGCGACGCTGGCCCAGGCGGTATTCACGGATGTCGAAACCGGCGCCGTGTTGCCGACCAATTATCTGCTCTATGCCAATGCGTTCAACGATCGTCAGCGCCCGACCAGCGATGCGACGATGGAGCTGAACCTTATCAAAAGCTTTGATACCGGCGGGTTGAACCACACCATCACATTGGGTGGCTTCATGTCGCGGGCCGAAGCGGAAAATAATCAACGCACGGTGCAATATCTGGGGCAGTTTGCCAACAATCCGTCGCTGGTGAACCTCACCATCAATGGCCAGCAATATACCGTTAACGGCCTGATTCAGGCCCCGTCGGCCTATACCCAGGAAACGCGCAGTGCGTTCAAACGGGCGATCTATCTGGCCGATCAGATCGAGGCTGATCGCTGGACGCTCGACTTTGGTGTTCGCGTGGAGCGCGCAACGATTGAAAACCGGATCGAACTGACGGGTAGCCGCGCGGGCACTTTGGCGACCAACGCGGTGGCAGGCGCGCCGATCAACACCATGACATTCGGCACCGGTGCGTTCCGCGATGGCAAGGCATCGACCACCGCCTGGGCCTTTGCGCTTGGCGGCCTGTACAAGCTGACCGACGATGTGAACCTTTATGCCAATGGTTCGGCGGGCTATTTCTTCCCGCAGGCGCAAGGCACCAATGGCCAGCTGAACTCAGCCAATCGTGATATCGTGTTCTTTGAGCCAGAGCCTGTCTATCAGGTCGAAGCGGGCGTCAAAGTGCGCAGTGGGGCGTTTCGTGGCTATGCGGCGGCGTTTTACACGGGCTTACGCAAGCGCACATCGGTATCGTTCGTTGGTGCAAACCTGACTCCGGCCTTGTTGCTGACCGAATCCGATACGTTCGGCGTTGAACTGGACGGCAATTATCAGCCGACCGATTTCCTGACCCTGTCGGGCAATTTCACCTATCAGGACGCGAAATTCGTTGGCGACAGCCCGGCGTCGATCAATGGCAAGCGGCCTGACCGTCTGCCCAAGATCCTCGCCAATCTGGGCGCGCAGGTGAATGCCAGCGGCTTTGATGCGTCGGTATTCTGGAACCATCAGAGCCGCACCTATCAGGACGCCAGCAACAATGTGCCGCTGTTCGCCTATAGCATCTGGCGCGCAGAGGCGGGCTATACGTTTGATGGCTTTGGCGATGAAAACCGCCTGCGGTTCAGCGTCGGCGTGTGGAACCTGTTCAACTCGCAAGGTCTGGCCGAGGGCAATCCGCGCGCCGGAGCGATCCAGACGGGCGGCACCGGGGCCTATTTCAACGGTCGCCCGATCCTGCCGCGTCGTATTACCGCCAAACTGACCTTTGACTTCTGATAACAGCGAATTGCCAATGCGCCTGCACCGGTGTTGATCGAACGCCGGTGCGGGGCAAGGCATAGGGCTGGAGCAGAATCATGCGCGATACCAGAGACATTCTGACCCGCTATTTTCTGGCAGGGGTGGCGGCGGCAGGGGCCAAAGGCACTTTGCCTTCGCTGCTGCCGCGCACCGCACCTGCGGGTAAAACGATCCTGCTGGGCTGCGGCAAGGCGGCGGCAGAGATGGCGCACGTGGCTTTGGCGCATTTGCAAGGCCCCGTTACTGGCTGCGTGGTGACGCGCCATGGCCATAATGTGGACAACGCGCTGGCCGATGTGACGGTGATCGAGGCCAGCCATCCGGTTCCCGATGGCCAAAGCCTTGAAGCGGGCGAACGCCTGTTGGCGCTGGCGGCGACTGCCGGACCGCAAGATCGCGTGCTGTTTCTGATTTCCGGCGGCGGATCATCTTTGCTCTGCGCGCCTGCACCGGGGATCAGTCTGGCCGAAAAGCAGGCAATGACCGACCATCTGGTGCGATCGGGTGCGCCAATTGACACCATCAATCTGGTACGCCGCCATCTGTCGCGGGTGAAGGGCGGGCGGCTGGCTGCGGTGGCTGGTGCACGCGGGGCAGATCTGCTGACCTATATGATATCCGATGTCGCCAATGATGATCCGGCGCTGATCGCATCGGGGCCAAGCATCGGCGCACCCTTTCTGC
>JBGSTI010000263.1:0-5937 GCA_041736605.1 Sphingomonadaceae bacterium | reverse complement strand
CGCCCCAGATACGTCGATCCTGCCACAGGATTTCATAATATGATCGGTCACGCCCCTGCCAATAGGCCTGTTGCTCCGTCATGTTGTCGGGATCGAACACATAGGCGGCGGGCGGTTCAAACCACGCTTCCACCTCATGCGGGTTGGGGCGCAGATCAAGATCAGCGGGCAAGGTGGCGATGACCGGCGTGATGGCGTAGCCGCTGCCACTATAATAGATATCGGACTGGCCAATCACCGTGACGGCAGTGGGATCGATGCCCAGTTCTTCGTGTGCTTCGCGAAGGGCAGCTTCAACCGCCGTTTCACCCGGATCAATCTTGCCACCGGGAAAGGCCACTTGCCCCGGATGGCTACGCATTGCCTGGGGGCGCTGGGTTAGCAACAGGCCTGGTTGGGCGCGCGCGGTCAGGCCAACCAGAACGGCGGCGGGAGTTGCCGATTGTGGATCGACGGAAAAGCTGCGCTCATCGCTGTGGACATGGCCCATTTGGTCATGGCTGCGTTCAAACAAATAAGCCACCCGCGCCGTCAAATCCGCAATCATGTTTGCGGCACCAAGGAAAAGTCCTGACCAGCAGACCGTATCGTCAGATCTTGCGGATCATCGGCGGCCATAGCCAGCGCCACCACGTCGAGATAGCAATTGCGATTAAGCCGCGCCTCAACACCAAAGGGCAGCAGCAGATAGAGTGCCGGCACATCAATACTGCCCCGCGCGATCAAGGGCACGTCTGCGCCAGCCGCCACCAGCCGATCGGTGTTGGTGCGAAACAGCAATGTCTGCTCACTTGTCGCATCGCTGATCGCCATTTCAACTGCCATCAACGGCGCGTCCTCAACATCGATCCGCTGCTTTTCCTGCGGCGTTACCAGCCAATATTGGCCTTTATCATCGCGTTTCAGCAATCGGGAAAAGGCGCGGACCATGGCGGGGCGGGTAAGGGGCGCGCCATCGTGGAACCAGTTGCCCTGCGCATCAATACGCATCCGGCTATGCCCGTTTTCGGGCGGGTTCCATTTATCAAGCGGCGGCAGGCCATTGTCCGCCGTCCATTGCGCCAGCGCATCAAGGCTGAGATTGGCGATTGATGGCGGCGGTTCATAGGGCATAGTCTGCCCTTAGAGCCAATGGGCCGGGCTTGGCAATATCGCCGCCGGGATTAGCCCCAAGGCCCCAACAGGCCCGATTCCGGCAGGGCGACACTATCATGACAGCGGACCAGTAAACGCGCTTGTTCATAGGGTCCGGGCAATTGCCAGCCGCCCGTGCGCTTGTTTGAAAAACCGAAAAACCGGTCATAATATTCAGGATCGCCAATCATCACCAACGGCAAAGGCGCGCGGGGATCGACGGCTTTCAACATTGCCGTCATCAACGCTTTGCCATGGCCTTCGCCCTGATGCGCGGGCAGCACGGCGACCGGGCCAACCATGATCATCGGCACGCGGCGATCCTTACCGCCCGCAGGATCGGGGCTGGTCAAGGCTACGGGCCAGCATTGGATCGATCCGACCAGAAAGTCATTCTCGTCAAGCGACGCAAAGCTGAGCGCGGGCAGGGCCTCCATGCCCTCTCGGACCCGATAGGCCGTGCGTTTTTGCCGACCCGGCTCAAACGCTTCATCGAGCAATTGTTCTACCAGCGCCAGATCAACGGCATCCAGAGGAATGATAGTCGCCAATTCCTGTCCCATCCAAAACCGCCGCCTATCCCAAGCGACCAAGAGCGGGCGCGATAGGGGCAAGCGGCGGCAATGTCGAGATGGTGGATTTACCCCTTTGGCGTCAATTGCCGCAACCGGCCCTTTTCGCCATCCTCAAGGATATAGATCGAGCCATCCGGCCCTTGTTCCACCTCGCGGATACGTGCGCCCATATCATAGCGTTCGGCCTCGCGCGCCGTATCGCCATTGATCTGCACACGGATCAGCGCCTCGCTGGACAGGCCACCAATAAAGGCATTGCCTTTCCATGCGGCGAATGTGTCGCCTGAATAGAACATAAGGCCCGCCGGGCTGATCGCGGGCACCCAATAGGCCTTGGGTGCTTCAAATTCGGGGCGGGTCGGATGATCGGGAATGTCGCGGCCATCATAATGATTGCCATTGGACACGATGGGATAGCCATAATTGGCCCCGCGCTTCACAAGGTTCAGCTCGTCGCCATGACGCGGCCCCATTTCCTGGTTCCAGAGCCGCCCTTGTGAGTCGAATGCCAGACCCAGCGGGTTGCGATGGCCCAGTGACCAGACCTGCGCCGCTACACCGCCTTGCGCCGCAAAGGGATTGTCGGGCGGCAGGCCGCCATCGGGGAAGACGCGGATGATCTTGCCCAGATTGGCCGCCATATCCTGTGCAGGATCGAATTTCTGCCGCTCGCCAGAGGAAATGAACAGATAGCGGCCATCGGGCGAAAAGGCGAGGCGGTGGCCGAAATGGCCAGCGCCGCTGACCTTTGGCGTTTGTTGCCAGATCACTTTCAGCCCCTCGATGCGCGGCGCGCCGTCATTCATTATCAGCTTGCCGCGACCAACCACAGCGCCCGACGTGCCATTCTCGCCAGCTTCGGCCCAGCTCAAATAGATCATGCCAGAGGTGGCGAAATCAGGGGCCAGAATCACGTCGCCCAGACCGCCCTGGCCCTTATAGGCAACGTTCGGCACGCCGGCGACATCGCGCACTTCGCCGCCCAATTCGAGCAGCTTGAGCGTGCCTGCTTTCTCGGTAACCAGCAAATAGGGCGATTCTGGCAGGAACACCATCGCCCAGGGTTCGTTGAAATTGGCGATATCGGTGACGGCAAAGGGCAGCCCATCCTGCTGCACCGCGCCGGTGCTTTCCAGCGCATCGGGGCCAGTGGACTCTGACGCCTGACAGCCGACCAGCAAGGCTGTGCCCGCAAGCAGCAGTGCGAAACGGAATTTTGGCATCATGCGATGTCCTCTTCTCATATGAAATTTGGTCCCTTGGCGGAACATCCGCTAGAGCCTGCGCGATGAACGCACCCGATTCCCTTTTGTTGCATGAAGCCTATGCCAATGGCCAGATTGTTATTGGCGTAGATGAGGCCGGGCGGGGGCCGCTGGCCGGGCCAGTGGTCGCAGCGGCGGTCATTCTGTGCGAGGACGGCATTGCAGGGCTGGACGACAGCAAGAAACTGTCCGCCAAAAAGCGCGCCGTGCTGGAGGAACAGATCAAGGCCCAATGCCGCTGGGCCGTTGGCGTGGTTGAACC
Organism: Sphingomonadaceae bacterium; assembly: GCA_041736605.1. Lineage (GTDB taxonomy): Bacteria > Pseudomonadota > Alphaproteobacteria > Sphingomonadales > Sphingomonadaceae > JBGSTI01. The sequence goes on along the minus strand of JBGSTI010000263.1, from coordinate 2,701 downwards.
AGACGAGATTGACCGGATCAACATCTTGCAGGCAACGATGCTGGCGATGCACCAGGCGGTGGAGGCCCTGTCCGCCAATTTGGCCGTGCCCTGCCATGTGCTGGTTGATGGCAATCGCTTGCCCAAATGGCGCTGGACCGCCACCGCTGTCATTGGCGGCGACGCACTGCATCCCTGCATTTCCGCGGCCTCGATCATCGCCAAGGAACATCGCGACAGGATCATGATCGCAGCGGCGCAGAAATGGCCGCAATATGGCTGGGACAGCAACAAGGGCTATGGCAGCGCACAGCATATGGCGGCATTGCGCGAATATGGGCCAACGCCGCTGCATCGGCGCAGCTTTGCCCCCGTGGCGCAGGCGGAAATGCGGTTTTGACGTGCTTCACCCAGCCGCAATAAAATAAATTTGGTCAGTGAGTCCGCAAGGGCACACCACTAGGGCTTGAGTCTGCTGAATCATGCATGACTCAACATCTTGTGCTGGACTCGTTTCGTTCCGCGCGACTCGCCGCAATATGTGGCTTTGCGGCACCGGTTAACGCCATTGACGGCGGAATCAAAAAGACTCATCGCTGCTGTCTATCAAGCATTGGGGCAGGCAAAACATGGGCGTTCTGGAAAAAATCGATACCGGGCTTGCAGTCCGCACCAAGAAGGCGGCGCGTAAAGCGGCCCCCGTTGTGCATGATCTGCCGCTCAACCAGATATTGCGCGGCGACTGCATCGAAATGATGCGCAGCCTGCCAGATGCCAGCGTCGATATGGTGTTTGCCGATCCGCCCTATAATCTGCAACTTGGCGGCGATCTGGATCGCCCCGATGGCAGCCGCGTCGATGCAGTGAATGATGAATGGGACAAGTTTTCGAGCTTTGCCGCCTATGATCGCTTTACGCGCGAATGGCTGGCCGAGGCGCGACGCATCCTGAAACCCGATGGTAGCCTGTGGGTGATTGGGAGCTATCACAATATCTTCCGCGTCGGCGCGGCGTTGCAGGATGAAGGTTTCTGGATCCTCAACGACATTGTCTGGCGCAAGGCCAATCCGATGCCCAATTTCCGGGGCACGCGCTTTACCAATGCGCATGAAACTTTGATCTGGGCCAGCCGGTCCGACAAGTCGAAATATACCTTTCACTATCGCGCGATGAAGACTCTGAATGACGAGCTGCAAATGCGGTCGGACTGGCTGATCCCGATTTGCGGCGGGCAAGAGCGGCTGAAAAAAGGCGGCACCAAGGTGCATCCCACGCAAAAGCCTGAGGCGCTGCTCTATCGCGTCATGCTCGCCACGACCAATATCGGCGATGTCGTGGTCGATCCGTTTTTCGGCACCGGCACCACCGGCGCCGTCGCCAAACGCCTTGGCCGCAATTTCATCGGTTGCGAACGCGATGCGGGCTATATCGAAGCCGCCGAAGAACGCATCGCGATGGCCCTGCCGCTCGATGAATCGGCGCTGCGCACCATGCAAAGCCCGCGCGAACAGCCGCGCGTCGCCTTTGGCCAGTTGGTTGAGCTTGGCTATCTGAAACCCGGCGGCGAAGTGTTCGATGCCAAGCGCCGCTTTGTCTGCACCATCGGCGCAGATGGCTCGCTGTTGCATAATGGAACAAGCGGTTCGATCCACAAAATCGGCGCGAGCGTGCAGGGACGACCCAGCTGTAATGGCTGGACATTCTGGCATTATGAGGACGAAAAGGGCGCGATCAAACCCATCGACGCGCTGCGCCAGACCTATATTCTTGCAACTGAACCCTGATCCCCATGACACAATTCACCCCCGACGCCCGCATCTATTGCCGCCCGTTCAGCTTTGCCGACAGCCCGCAGGCTGTCGATGGCGATGGCCTGTGGCTGGCGGGCGGATTGTCCTATGTTGGCCAAATCGAAATCATGGTGCGCGATGGCGGACGCACAGCGGCGCATTGGCGGGTTAGCCCTGCTGGCGTGCCGGATGTTTTAACGGGTCTGCCCGATGCCTTGGCCGAATCAGCGACACGGCAGATCGCCAATCTGGCCAAAAAACATCCTGCCATTGCCTGTGGTGACCGGATGATCCGGCTGGATCAGCCGCAGATCATGGGCATTCTCAACGTAACCCCCGATAGCTTTTCCGATGGCGGCCAGTTCATGGACACGCCAAGCCTTGCCGTTGAGCATGGCGTGCAGATGCAGGAACAGGGCGCGAGCATCATCGACATTGGCGGCGAATCCACCCGGCCTGATGCCCCTGCGGTATGGGAAGGCGACGAGATCAAGCGCGTGGTGCCCTCGATTGAGGCGCTGGCGCGCGGAGGCGCGGCGGTGTCGGTTGATACGCGCAAGGCGGCGGTGATGCAGGCCGCATTGGATGCGGGCGCGCATATCATCAACGATGTGTCGGCGTTATTGCACGATCCCAGATCGCTGGACGTCATGGCGGCGGCCAGTTGCCCCGTGGTGCTGATGCACGCACCGTCGAGCGGCATAAATCCGCATGCAGGCGGGGCTTATGCGCATCCGGTGTTTGACGTATTTGACTGGCTTGATGCCCGCATCGAAGCCGTAGTAGCGGGCGGCGTGGCGCGTGAGCGGCTGATCATCGATCCCGGTTTCGGCTTTGGCAAAAGCCTGGCCGACAATCTGGCGTTGATGAACAGGGTCGGCCTGTTCCACGCGCTTGGCCTGCCGTTGCTGGTGGGGGTCAGCCGCAAGCGG
>JBGSTI010000262.1:0-4080 GCA_041736605.1 Sphingomonadaceae bacterium | reverse complement strand
ATCGAAAAGAGCGAACGGCTGGGCGGAACATTGCGCTTTGCTGCGCTTGCCTATGAACCCAATGAGCGGTTGCTCAACTGGCTGATCCGGAATGTGGAGGAATCGTCGATTGATGTCCGGCTGGCAACGCCGGCGACACCGGAATTGTTGCAGACGCTGGCCCCCGATCATGTGATTGTCGCCAGTGGCGCGGTGCGGGGAATGCCCGATATTGTCGGCAATGACTTGCCGCACGTCTATTCGGGTGAAGATATGCGCCAGATGATGTTTGGTGAGACATCCGAAGCCCTGAAGCGCAAGACCGGCCTGTTCACGCGCCTTGCGACCAAATTTGGCGCAGCAACGGGGGCGACGGCCAATCTGGAACTGGTGCGCAAGGCGACCCATGCGTGGATGCCGCTGGGCGAACGGATCGTTATTATTGGTGGCGAACTTGTCGGCGTCGAACTTGCCGAATTTCTGCATGAGCGCGGTCGCCATGTCACGGTTGTCGATGACACGCTGCGTTTCGGCAAAGGGCTGACTCTTGTCCGGCGGATGCGCTTGCTGGCTGAACTAAAAGCCCATGGCGTTGCGCTGGAAACCGGGGCGAGCGAGATCGCGATCACCAAAGCGGCCGTGTGTTTCATCGATGCCGGGGGTAATGCCAAAAGTGTCGCGGCGGATCATGTCATCGTTGCCAAGGGGGCAAGCGGCGACACCAGCCTGGCCGAACAGTTGCGCGCCGAAGGCTTTGCCGTTGAGAGCATTGGTGACTGCAATGGCGTGAATTATATTGAAGGCGCGATACGCGGGGCGGCTGAGGCCGTGATACGCATAACCAGCTGAATAGCGGGTCTGAAAGATGCCAAGCGGCCCCGGCTGATGAGAGCGGGGGCAGGGGGTAGTCGTGCGCCCTTCTATACGAAAAAATCTGCCCTGAGTTGTGCCGCTTGATCGTGGCGCATTGGCCATGCCCCAAATGAAAAGGGCGGCTAACAGGATATCCTGCCAGCCGCCCCCGTTCAGGTGTGGTTATGCGTCAGGATCAGAATTTGACCCCAACCGTTACGCCATAGGTGCGCGGATCGGCATAATAGCCACCGGCATAGCCCAGAGCGCCGAAGTCAATACCGCGAACAAAGTCATGCGAGTTGGTCAGATTCTTGCCCCAGAAGCGGAGATCAGCTTTCGCACCACCAGCAAGCGGGATATCTTCAATGCCAATTTGCAGATCGATCAGGTTGCGATTGTCGCCCAGAAGCGCCGAATTAAAGGGCGTAGAAATGTCGTTGGAGAAGCTGTATTTACCATCCTCATAGGTATAGCCAACACGCGCCATGACACGGGCATCACCCCAGTTGAGCGGGAATTGCGCATTGAGCGCAACATTGGCGGTCAACGGCGAGGTATAGCCCGGTGTGATGACCGAAGCGATATTAACCGGTGGATTGCCCGGCGTTGTCGACTGACCCGACAGGAATTCCTTATATTTGATATCGACATAACCAATTGAACCATCGACCGAGAAATTCGACGACAGAACCGCTTGTGCCTCGACCTCAATACCCGTGTAGGTCACCTTGCCAGCATTGCCGACCCGCGACGCAAAGGTACCCGTCGGCGCATTGGTAAGCGGGATGTTGACGGCCAGATCATTATATTCATTATAATAGCCGGACACATTGAAACGCACGCGGCGGTCAAACAGCTCCGTTTTCAAGCCGACCTCGTAAGACGTCACGCTCTCTTCGTTGAAATTGGGAATGGTCGCGGTGCCTGCAATCACAGGATCCTGCGCATTGAAGCCGCCCGAGCGATAGCCCGTTGCGACACGGGCATAGCTGGTAATGCCATCGGCCAGATCATAGCCAAGCATCAGGTTCCAGGTGAACTTGCTAAAGCTTGCCGTGCCGCTTTCCTGTGTGGCGAGCAAGGCTGCCCCATTCTGGCTGCGGATCATCTTCTTGTTGTCCCAGCTATAACGGCCGCCCGCGGTCAGACGCAAGCCGCTGTCCCGGCCACCGGGATACAAGGTTACCTGCGAATAGAGCGCGGTCGATTCTGCCGTCGCGGTATAGCGCAACGTCGCCAGCGTTTGCACCAGGCGATAGCGGGCCGGGTTTGCCGCCACAAAGGACGGGCCGAGGCCCCCGAAATTGGCGGTAAAGATCGAATTGGTGTCGAGCACAAAGCCGCTATTCTGCGGGTTCACTTCCGAACCCTTTTCCCAGAAATAGAAGCCGCCAACGACCCAGTCGAGCATATCGGTATCACCCGAAAATTCGATTTCCTGGCTCAACTGGCGATGGCGACGGCGGTTGTTGGTGTCGAACAGATTCTGCGACACTGTCGGCACGGGCGACGCCGCGATGAACGGACGGAATGCTGCCGGAATGCTTGGAATGAACTGGAGCAGCGCGGCTGGCATGCCATTGAACAGCGACGCATTGCTGAAAGCCGGACCGGTGAAACGGCCCACACCGTCCAGATCGGTTGCACTGTCATTGTTCCAGAAACGATAACCCGTGGTCAACTTGACCGCGAACGGGCCAAAATCATTCTGCACCTGAAGATTATGGCCCCAGGTCTTGTCGACCGAGAAGCCCAGAATGTCGTTACAAACCGTGTCACGATACGTCCGGGTTGGCGCTGCCAGCGCGGCGCAGCCCGGTTGCGTAAAGGTCGCAGCCGCCAGATATTGCTGAACCGGTGCCTGCTGGGTTACCACCACAGGCTGGCCGCCGACGATAGCCGGTGCCCGCAATGCGCCATTGGCGACATTTGTCAGCTGGAAAGCGTTGGGCGAGGACTGCAATTTGGTCCAGTCGAAAATATACTGAAAGCTGCCGGTGCCGCCCAGTTCCGTCCGCGCGGCAAAGCGGAACGAATCTGATTTGCGCGCGCCGGGATCACGGCCATCTGACGGCTGGAGAATGTTGTCTACCACGCCATCGCGTTGGCGATGGCTATAGGAAAAGCTGGTGGCAATGCCTGCAATTTCGCCCGGATCGACGACGATGCGGCCATTCCATGCGCCAAAATTGCCATAGCCAGCCTGGGCTTGCAGACGGAAATCATTGGACGGCGCACGGCTGATAAAGGCAATCGCGCCGCCTGTCGTGTTGCGGCCAAATAGCGTGCCCTGTGGCCCGCGCAGCACTTCAACGCGCTCAATATCCATAACGTCGAGGCCGCTGGCACCCGAACGACCAATATAGACGCCATCGATATACAGGCCGTTGGCCGTATCAAGGCCAAAGGTTTCACTGGCCGGGGTCGGAATACCGCGGATCGAGATAACCGCTGCTGCGCCGCTGGTCGTGCCTTGCGTAATCGTCACGTTCGGGGCGAGGCCCGACAGGTCGCGTGCATCATTGACGCCAAGACGCTCAACCTTTTCGGCGCTGATCGCGCTGATGGCAATCGGCACTTCCTGAAGATTCTGTTCGCGCTTTTGCGCGGTAACCACAATCTCGTCGAGGCCATTGGATTCGGTGTCTCGGGCTTCTTGAGCGGCAGCCGGGGCCGCCAGGGCCATCAGGCTTGCACCGGTCAACAGTGCCGTTGTGAACTGCGTTGGATGAATGCGTTGCATAGAAACTCCCCCATATCATTGGCAGCTTATGTTGCTGATCGAGGTTAGGATGCCGAATTGCGTAGGTTTGGTCAATGATAAATACGCATATGTTGATTCAATTCCGACCGTTACCGGCATCTGGCGATCAATCACCCAAACCAGATGCGCAGTTATGGCGGGCATTGAGCCGTGCAAAGCAACCGCGCGATGGCTGAGAGCGTTGCTATCCGAGCGATCAGACCATATCCAAATTCGTCGAAAATATATGGCACGCTGGTTTGGATTTGGATTGATGCGATTATGCGGAACATGGCGAACGCATGATGCCATACCGAAAAGCACCGCGAGCATTGCTCGGTGCATTTCTTTAATTTTCGTGTGAAAACTGGAGCGGGCGAAGGGATTCGAACCCTCGACCCCAACCTTGGCAAAATACTACAAGGACTTTTCCTGAATTTCCCCGACTGCGATTAAATACTCTAAATCAACATGATGTGCAAGATGTCTTTACGACGAGCTTT
>JBGSTI010000246.1:0-6070 GCA_041736605.1 Sphingomonadaceae bacterium | reverse complement strand
GCGTTCCAGCTCGGCCACGACGCCAGCGGGGGCATCGATGTTGAGCAGCACGAAATGCGCCTTGCGGTTCTTGGCAATCTTGTAAGCCAGCGAGCGCAGGCCCCAGGTTTCGGTCTTGGTGACTGTCCCTGCATTGTCCTCGATGATTTTGGTAGCGTTCTGGGCGAGTGCATCAACCTGTGACTGAGACAGGTCCTGACGCGCCAGAAAAACATGCTCGTACAACGGCATGGGCGTTTTCCTTTGTTGTCTGCCGATCGCTGACGCCGCCCCATGCGGTCGCCCCTCCGGCCTTCTTCGTATCGCCTGAAGGCAGGGCTGCCGTTCAAGCGAAGCGCGGCCCTTACGCAGGGCAGCCCTTAAAAGCAAGGTGATTCAGGCGAGGCGGCCAAGAATCTCTGCGGCAAATTGGCTCAGCGTATCATCGCGGGCGCCCATGATGACGATGCGGTCACCGGGCCGGGCGGCATCGACAATCCAGTCGGCACAGGCGGCACGTTCGGGCACATGCACGGCGTGGCCGCCTGCATCATTGATCCATTGCACCACATCGCTGCTCGATACGCTGCGATTGACGCTGCCACCGAAATAGACCGGATCGCATAGGATGACCCGATCATCGCCGTCCAGCCGGGTTGCCAGCACGCGAGCGAGTTCTGCGCCCATGTTGCGCAAGGGGCCAAAGCCGTGCGGTTGAAAAAACGCGATGATGCGGCCTGGATGCGCCTTTAGCGTGGCGATGGTGGCGCTGATCTTGTCTGGATTGTGCCCGAAATCGTCGATCACTGTGATGCCCGATGCACTGGTACCGACAATGTCGAAGCGGCGCGCGAGGCCAGCAAAGCTGCAAACATGGCGCACCGCATCGGCCACTGGCAGTCCAGCCGCAGACGCAGCGGCAATCGCAGCCAGCGCATTGGCCAGATTGTGCCGTCCGGGCACTGACAAGGTGAGGGCATGGCGGCTATCATCGCGACGGTCGATCAACGTGGCAGACAGGCTGGTCAGCGTCTCGGTGATGCTGGCGGGATCAACGCCGATCATTGCGTCCGCGCTGGCAATGCCGAACGTAATCAGGCCATTGGGCGCTGCGCGATGCGCCAAGGCGGCGGTTTCGGCATCGTCCAGATTGATGACGGCGCGGCCCGCGCGGGCCAGAAAATCGCCGAATAGGGCCCGCAATTCCTCCAGGCTCTTGTGGTCGAGCGAGACATTGTTGAGCACCGCGATGCCAGGTTCATAGAGCGCAATCGTGCCGTCGCTTTCATCCACCTCGCTGATGAACAGGCCGCCCTGGCCCACGCGGGCGCTGGCAAAGGGCGCATCGGGCGTCGCGAAATTCTTCATCACTGCGCCGTTCATGATCGTGGGATCGCGGCCCGCCTGTGCCATGATCCAGCCAATCATGCCGGTGACGGTGGATTTGCCGCTGGTGCCGCCCACCGCGATGCTTTGGGCACTGGCGTTGAACAACTGGCTCAATAGCTGCGCGCGTGACAGGCGGGGGCAGCCCAATTCGGTGGCGCGCACCACTTCGGGCACGGTGGCCTCTACCGCAGCAGAGGCGACGAGAATCTGATCCGCCGATGTGATGCCGCTGCCGTCCTGCGGGAACAGGGTGAGCCCCAGGTTTTCCAGCCAGGCGAATTTCTGGGGGGACCGGCCCTGATCGCGCGACCGGTCTGATCCAGCGACAATCCCGCCCTGATTGCGGACGATGAGCGCGAGGGGCAACATCCCCGATCCGCCAATGCCGCAAAAGAAATAGGAGCTGGCGGCGGGGCGTGTGATGGAATTGGCGTCAGTCATGGGGCCAAGGCGCTATTGTCTTGGCCCCATTTTGGCAATGAAATTCAGGAGGCCTTGTCGGGCATGTCGGATGAATCGTCGTCGCTCAGTTCCACGACAGTCAGGCTGCCGGGGTCAATATCCTGATGCATGTCCTGTGTCGGCTCAATGAACCAGGCCATGCCGCCGAATACGCGCCAGAAATAAGGATTGTCGTCATCCAGCCCGAATTTGCCGCAAGCGGCGCGCGGTTCGCCTTTAGGGGCCTTGGCGGCTTCGGCGGCGCTCACATCGACAACCAGCGCGTCGGCGGGCCAGCCCTTGGCATCGGCCTTGCGCACGCTGCATTTGGCGGCCTCCGCCTCACCCAAATCCTCGGTGACCAGACCCATGATCCCGCTATGGGGCGCATCATCCTCGGCGCTGACGACGATTGCATAGATGATGCTGTCTTGCGCATCGGGCACCAAGGCTGATTTGGCGAGCACCAGCGAGCCGGTTTTTGCGCCGCCCTCCATTTCCAACGTAGCGGTTACATCGCCGCATTTGGCAGCACGATAGAGCAGATATTCCTTCTCGCCAGGCAAGGCGGTTTCATTGACCACCCATTCGCAACCCTTGGGCAGGGGCGCTTCGCCGCCTTCTGCAATATCCAGATAATTGATCGCCCGTCCTGCGCACAGGCCCGATAAAGGCAGGCGCGCGCCATCATCGGCGCAGGGCTCGGTGCTGGCGGTTTTGGCTGCCTTGGCAGCGGTGTCTTGCGCTGGCTTGTCAGTGACTTCGCCGCAGGCGGTGGTGAGCAGAGCAGCCAAGCTGGTGGCGATCAATAAAGCGCGCATGATTTCGAGTCCCCCGTGTAAATTCCTGTCAACACAATAGAGCACATAGGCCAGTCCGCAAGGATGTTCCCCGGCGGAAGCCGGGGTCCAGTTCTGCCGTTACGCTGGGCCCCGGCTTTCGCCGGGGTACACTGTTTTTTCGATGACAAAACGGCTAGGCGAATTGCAATCAGCAGGAATATTGCCACCATGAAAATCGCCATCTGTGCCCCCTCCACGCCCTTTACCCGCGATGATGCGGCGCGCGTTTCGGCGCTGGCGGCCACGCATTTCCCTGCGCTTGATCTGCATTTCCACGATCAATGCTTTGCGCAAGACGGCCATTTTGCAGGGCCAGATGCCTTGCGCCGCGACACTTTTGTGGCCTTGGCCAATGATCCGGCGTTCGACGCGATCTGGTTCGCGCGCGGCGGCTATGGCGCATGTCGCATGGCAGAGGATTCGATCCCGCTGCTGACCGACGCTGCGCGGGCCAAGACCTATCTGGGCTATAGCGACGCGGGCTATTTGCTGGGCGGATTATACAAGGCCGGAATTGGCCATCCGGTCCACGGGCCGATGTGCGCGGATATCCGGCGTGAGGGTGGCGACGCGGCTGTCTTGCGCGCTTTGGGCTGGCTGGCCCACGGTGACCGCCAAGTTTGCGATCCTGCTTGTCAGCCCGGCGTGCCCCATGCCGCGTTCAACCTGATGACTCTGGCCATGCTGGTCGGCACGCCCTTGATGCCCGATCTGTCGGGCCATGTGCTGTTGATCGAGGAAGTCGCCGAATATCTCTATGCCTTCGACCGCGCGTGTTTCCATGCCAGCGCCCATCTTGCGGGTGCAGGGCTAGTGGGGATTCGGTTAGGCCGAGTCAGCGATGTGCCTGAAAATGATCGTCCTTTTGGGATGAGCGCAGAGGATATTGCCCGGCATTGGTGCGCGCGTCATGCCATTCCGTATCTGGGCCGCGCCGATATCGGCCATGATGCGGGAAATCATGTCGTGCCGTTCGGGCTTGCCTGAACTGCCCCTTGGCAATAGGGGCGCGGCTGGTATTTTACGGGTAAAGCAACGGAGACGGACCATGCGCGCATTCATTTTTCCGGGTCAGGGCAGCCAGCAGGTCGGCATGGGCAAGGCCTTGGCCGATGCCAGCCCCACCGCGCGCGCGGTTTTTCAGGAAGTGGACGAGGCGCTAGGCCAAAACCTGTTCCGCCTGATGAGCGAGGGGCCTGAGGATCAGTTGACCCTGACGGAAAATGCCCAGCCCGCGATCATGGCCAATGCTATTGCGTTCCTGCGCGTGCTGGAAATCGAAGGCGGCGTGACATTGGCAGACAAGGCGAGCTTTGTCGCCGGGCACAGCCTTGGAGAATATAGCGCGCTGTGCGCCGCGGGCAGTTTTGATCTGGCGACGACCGCGCGATTGCTGAAACTGCGCGGACAGGCGATGCAAGCGGCAGTGCCGGTGGGCGTCGGCGCGATGGCGGCGCTTTTGGGCGCTGATCTGGATAAGGCACAGGCGTTGTGCGATGCAGCGGCAGAGGGCGAAACCTGCACCGTCGCCAATGACAATGATCCCGGCCAAGTGGTAATTTCGGGCCATAAGGGCGCGATTGAGCGCGCGATTGGTCTTGTGAAAGATCATGGCATCAAGCGCGGCGTGCTGCTCCCCGTATCCGCGCCCTTCCACTGCCCGTTGATGCAACCTGCCGCCGATGCGATGGCCGATGCGCTGGGCAACAATCCACCCGCCGCACCGTATGTGCCGGTATTCGCCAATGTGCTCGCTGCGCCCGTGGCCGATGCCGCACAGATTACTGGGCTGCTGGTCGAACAGGTTACGGGCCGGGTGCGCTGGCGCGAATCCGCGATTGCCATGGCAGCGGCGGGTGTGGAACAGTTTGTCGAATTTGGTGGCAAGGTTTTGTCCCCCATGGTCAAACGCAGCGCGGGCGATGGGGTGGAGACGCTATCGGTGCTGTCGATGGACGATATCGAGGCTTTGGTGAAGGGGTTTTGACACCCGCACTCGTCATGCTGAACTCGTTTGACCTTCGGTAACTGCGTTCCAGCATCCATCAGGCCGCCTATCCTGACGTTTGAAAATGGCTGCAACTGCGCCGGATATCCGCTGATTGACGTTCGGATGCTGGGCTGGATGGACCCTGAAACAAGTTCAGGGTGACGAGGTTTGAGTTATTCCCCACCAACACTGTCAATGCTAACCCATTCCACAAACCAACAAAACAAGGGACCATCATCATGTTCGACCTTACCGGCAAGACCGCTCTCGTCACCGGGGCATCGGGGGGCATTGGTTCGGCCATTGCGCGGGCTTTGGCGGCGCAGGGTGCGCGGCTGGCGCTGTCGGGCAGCAATGAGGCCAAGCTGACGGCCTTTGCGGCCGAGCTGGGCGGCGATCATGTGCCGTTGGTGTGCGATCTGTCGGATGCCGCCGCGACTGACGGGCTGGTGCCGCGCGCCGTCGAGGCCTTGGGCAAGATCGACATTCTGGTCAACAATGCCGGGATCACCCGCGACAATCTGGCCATGCGAATGAAGGATGAGGAATTTCAGGATGTTATCCGCATCAATCTGGAAGGCGCATTCCGCCTGATCCGCGCCGCGACCAAGCCGATGATGAAGGCGCGCCATGGCCGCATCATTTCGATCACCAGCGTCGTGGGCGCGACCGGCAATCCGGGTCAGGCCAATTATGCCGCAGCCAAGGCAGGCCTTGTCGGCATGTCAAAGGCGCTGGCGCAGGAACTGGCCAGCCGCAACATCACCGTCAATTGCGTGGCCCCCGGCTTTATCGTCTCGGCGATGACCGATGGCCTGCCCGACGCGCAAAAGGATGCGCTCAATGCCCGCATTCCGGCAGGACGCATGGGGCAGGGCAGCGATATTGGCGCGGCCGTCGCTTATCTCGCCAGTGACGAGGCCAATTATGTCACCGGCCAGACATTGCACGTTAATGGCGGCATGGCGATGATGAGCTGATGATGAAATATGGTCTGACACTGGCGCTGCTGGCGCTGGCAACGCCACTGGTTGCCGAACCGCCCAAGAATCCCGGCTGCATTCTGGGCGAAGTCTCGCCCAAGGCGGGTGACTGGATGGCGGAATTGACCGCCAATCCGCGCGATCCCGAAAACCAGACACAGCAGGCCTTGGCCGATGAGGTGGTGATGGCCGCCATGCGCTGCACGGTGCGCAATGGCTGGAGCGATTCAGACATGGGCAATGCCATGGTCTATGCCTCGGCTTCGGCATGGAACACCCGTTCGCTGCGGCGGCTGCAGGCTGCGGGCTTTGATGCAACCACTCTGGCCTATGTCGAAGATCATCCCGATTTTGCAGCTTTTTATACCAAGGTTGAGGGATTGGCGTCGCTCGATAAGGGGCGTGCGGCGGCTGATGCCCTGTTGGCCAGCATGGGCGCGGGTCCA
>JBGSTI010000224.1:0-11209 GCA_041736605.1 Sphingomonadaceae bacterium | reverse complement strand
ATATCAAAGACGATGCTGATATTGCGCTTGGCCATTGCGCGCTTCACAGCAGCGTCGAACTGGTCTTCGATCTGTTCGAGCACATAGGCTTCGGACAAAGCGATAGGGGCCAGAATCTGGTTCAGCTGTTCCTAAGCCTGGGCTTCGATGCCCTGAATCTGGGCGACCTGCTGGCGTAGTGAATTTTCGTCGGGCTTGGCGGCCTTGGCGTCGGCATTCACCTTGTCAACCATCGGCTGAAGCTGCGCTGCAACCTGCTGGCGGAAGGTGTTCGCCTGATCGATCTGCGGCTTATAGGTCGTCGGACGCTGGGTGCGCGCGTTCTGGAAAGCCGAGGAATTGAACACGGCCAGACGCTGATCGGCGACGCCGATTCCCTTGACCACCTGAGCCTGCGCCGCCATCGGCATCGCCGAAACTGCGCCCAGCGCAACCGATGCGGCACACACCGCCTTGAAAAGCATTTTCATCAGAATTGGGTTCCTACGTTGAAAGTAATGAGTTTGGTGTCGTCGCCATCCACCTTGACCAAGGCCTTGGCGATATCGATGCGGAACGGACCAAAGGGCGAATTCCAGTTGACGCCAAAGCCGACCGAGACACGCGGACGGGGGCTATCGCCCACAAATTCCTCGACAAAGCCGGGGATCTGGCTGCCAATGGCCGTGTTGGCCGTGCCATCGGGTGCGGTCGCGCTGGTGACAATCGTCGTCGTGCCGCTGATCGTCTGGCTATACAGCTGATTGCCATTGGCATCGCGCTGCGGGATGAACGCACCATTGGGCAGATTTTGCAGCAATGGCTTGGTTACGCCGAACACCGCGCCTGCATCTACAAAGATCGACGGACGCAGGCCCATTTCGCGGGCACCGCTGCCCAGCGGAATTTCGATTTCGGCGCGCGCAAGATAATAGCTGCGGCCACCAATTGCGTCATCCGACCATTGGGTGCGATCCGTTGACACCACCGGCACGCCATTGACGATGCTGACCGGTTTGCGCAGCACGCGCGGACCAACGCCGCGAATGTCGAAGCCGCGAATCTGGGGTTCGCCCAGATAGAAACGGTCGGTCAGGCGGATGTCATCAATGCCGCTGGCGGCTGATCCGCGATTTTCAAACGGGAAGATATGGCCGCCTTCGGCATTCACCGAGAAGATGAATCCGCTGCCGATATTCCAGTATTTCGAGGCATTCAGCCGGTTGCGCAGATATTTCACTGAGCCGCCCAGCCCGGCAAAATCCTGGCTCAGCACAACCGAATGGCCGCGCGTCGGACGCGCGCGATTGTCCAGCGTGTCATAAATCAGCGAGTAACCGAGCGTCGATGTGGTGCGCTTACCAATGGCGTCGCACAGGAAGCGGCCTGCCAGCAAGGGTTCGCACGTGGTGATGCCATCGCCATCCAGATCGGCAAAATACTGTGCTTCGTCCAGCGTCACATCATCATAGTTCAGGCCATAACGGCCCACCGCTGTCACATATTCGGTCAGCGGAATGCCAACGCGCACCTGGAAACCGGTGGTTGCCTGCTGGAACGTGGTGTTGCGTTCGTTATTGGCGAGGAAGTTGAAGCTGTTCAAATCGCGGCGGAAAATGTCAAAGCCCAGCGACACGTTGCGATCAAACAGATAGGGCTCGGTAAAGCTGATCTGCGCGCTTTTGGAATAGCGCGAATAATTGACGCTGGTGCCGATGGTCTGGCCCTTACCACGGAAATTGCGCTGGCGCACCGAAGCCTGCAAAATGAAGCTTTCAAGGCTGGAGAAACCGGCCGACAGCTGCAATTCACCCGTGGGCTTTTCCTCGATATTGCCTTCCAGGATGATGCGATCCGGGGCGCTGCCCTGACGCTGTTCAACCTCGAAATTCTCTTGGAAATAGCCAAGCGATTTTATGCGGTTGGTCGACCGCTTGACCTGGAAGCTGTTGAACGCATCGCCTTCGGCCAGACGGAATTCGCGGCGGATCACCTTGTCGACGGTCAGCGTGTTGCCGTTAATGTCGATCTGCTCAACATAGACGCGCGGGGCCTCAGCGATCAGGAAGGTGATCGACATGGTCTTGCTGTCCTTGTCGCGCTTAAACTGCGGACGGACATCAGCAAAGGCATAGCCAAACAGGCCAGCGGTTTCAGACAGTTGTTCAACCGTGTCTTCGACCATTTTGGCATTATACCAATCGCCCGCCTTCATCGGCAGGCCAGCGGTCATCTGTGCGCCATCGAAATCACGGATCTGGCTGTCGACGGCAATATCGCCAAATTTGTAACGCTCGCCCTCTTCAACCTGATAGGTGATGATGAAGTCGCGCTTGTCCGGCGTCAGTTCGGCAACGGCCGAAACCACGCGGAAATCGGCATAGCCTTCGGTCAGGTAAAACTGGCGCAGTTTCTGCTGGTCGAACGCCAGCTTGTCGGGATCATAGGCATCGCCCGAAGAGAAAAAGCGATAGAAGCGCGACTGCTTGGTCACCATTTCGCCGCGCAGATCACCATCAGAAAAGATTTCATTGCCGATGATGTTGATCTGGCGAACCTTGGATTTCGGCCCTTCGCTGATTTCAAATACGATATCGACGCGGTTCTGGTCTAGCATCACCATCTTCGGCTCAACCGTCGCGGCGAAACGGCCCTGGCGCTTGTACAATTCGATGATGCGGGCGACGTCGGCGCGCACCTTTGACCGGGTGAAAATCTGGCGCGGGGCCAGCTTGATTTCCGGATTGATCTTGTCTTCCTTCAGGCGCTTATTGCCTTCAAGGATGATGCGGTTGATGATCGGGTTTTCCTTCACCTCAATCACCACTGCGCCATTATTGTTGCGGATCGTGAAATCCGAAAACAATTCGGTGGCTGCCAGATCCTTAAGCGCCTGGTCAGCTTTGACCTGCGTATAGACATCGCCAACGCGCAGCTTGATGTACGAACGGACAGTATCCGGTTCCAGACGCTGGGTGCCGTTGACCACAATCGACGAAATGATATCGCCCTGCGGAATGGGCGAGGATGGGGCGCTTGCCGTCTGCGCCAGCACAGGCTGGGCCAGGCCAGAGAGCAAGGTGCCCGCCAGCAGCAAAGGCGCGGTGCGCGCAAGGATCGATTTCGAACCTGCGCCTGTCCGAATGGATTGAATTTTCACCAGCAGCACCTTTTGCCTGAATTACCGTAAATCTGGGTCACCAGTCCGGCCAAAAACCGTTCCAGCGCCTGTTTTGCGCCCCATTAACGCGATGCCGTGCCTTGCCCGAACATGGCCGCGCAATCAAGCCTGCCCTGCATGGCAAGGCTGTGAACACCGCATCATCCAAATATGCCGAAAGAGGCCAGATCATTGAACGTCACAAATATCATCATCGCCAGAACCACCGCCAGCCCCGAGCGGAAGGCCCATTCCTGTAAACGCGGACTGGCCGGACGTCTGCGCACTGCCTCCAGCGCATAGAACATCAGATGGCCGCCATCGAGCATGGGGATTGGCAGGAGGTTGATGAACCCCAAGTTAATTGAGATGAGCGCGATGAATTGCACAAAGCTGACCCAGCCCAAGCTGAACTGTTCGCCCGAGAATTTCGCGATTTTCAGCGGCCCGCCAAGCTCCTCCACCGGGCGACGTCCGGTGATGATCTGGCCGATGCCGATGATCGACGTGCGCACGATTTGCGCGGTCCAGCCAATCGCAATGCCGGGCGCTTCGAGCACCGAAACCGGGGCAATCGTCGGTTCCACCGAATGGACGCCGATCATGCCGATGCGAAATTCATTGCCGAACCGGTCCCGCTCCACGCGCTCATCCAAAGTGACGGGCAGCGTCATTTTCTCGCCATCGCGGATGATGCCCAAAGCGATTTGTTCCTTGGGCCGGTGCATCACTTCGCCCTGCACATCGACGAAATATTCCGTGGCGCGGCCATCGACCGAGATGATCCGGTCGCCTTTTTGCAGGCCCGCGCGCATCGCCGCCGAATCCGGGGCGAGCTTATCGACCACCGCTGGCGTCACGCTTTGGCCATAAGCCAGCAGGAACCCGATCATGATCGCCAGCGCAAGCAGGAAATTGGTGACCGGGCCAGCCGCCACGATCAACGCGCGCTGCCATAAGGGCTTGGACTGGAATGTCTGATTACGCTCTGCCTCGGGCAGATTGTGCCAGTTTTCATCGGGCTGGCTGGCGGGATTCATGTCGCCAGCAAATTGCACATAGCCGCCCAAGGGCAGCGCCGAGAGCTTCCAGCGGGTGCCGCGCTTGTCGGTCCATCCGGCCATTTCGGGGCCAAAGCCCACCGAAAAGCTGTCGGCCTTCACGCCAAACCAGCGGCCGACCAGATAATGACCCATCTCGTGCACCGTCACCAATGGCCCCAGCACCAGCAGGAAACCCAGCAACGTCATCCACAGCGGAACCGATTCAATCACTTGGCGAACCCTTTTAAAACAGCGCGGGCCGTTGCCCTTGTCGCCTGATCAACCATCAGCACATCGTCAATGGTCGCCGGGCACGGCGCATCGTTGGACCGCGCCAGACATTCTGCCACCACTGCCGCAATGCGTGTGAACCCGATCTGACCATCCAGAAACGCGGCAACGGCGATTTCATTGGCGGCATTCAATACCGCCGGGCTGGCCCCACCCGCCGCAATCGCTTCGCGGCACAGGCGGGTGGCGGGGAACACATCCTCGTTCACCGGCTCGAATGTCAGGCTGCCGATGCTGGCCAGATCGAGCGGCGTGCACGGCGTTGCCATCCGCTGTGGCCAGGCCAAAGCGCTGGCAATGGGAATGCGCATATCGGGGCTGCCCAATTGCGCCAGCGTCGAATGATCGCGATATTCGACCATCGAATGGATCACCGATTGCGGGTGCACCAAGATGCTCAGCCGATCGAGCCCCACCGGAAACAGGTGATAGGCCTCGATCAGTTCCAGCCCCTTGTTGAACATACTGGCCGAATCGACGCTGATCTTGGCGCCCATCGACCAATTGGGGTGCTTGACCGCCTGCGCCGGAGTCACATCGCGCAGCGCGGCGGCAGTCCAGCCGCGAAACGGGCCGCCACTGGCGGTCAGCGTGATTTTGGCGACATCCTCGATCCGGTTGCCCGACAGGCACTGGAAAATCGCATTATGCTCGCTGTCCACCGGCAGGATAGTCGCCCCCGATGCACGCGCCGCGTCCATCATCAGATGCCCGGCAGAGACCAGACTTTCCTTATTGGCCAGCGCGACCGTCTTGCCGCCTTCGAGCGCCGCCATCGTCGGCGCAAGGCCTGCACAGCCGACAATCGCCGCCATGGTCACGTCTGCCCCCATGCGCGCTGCATCAATCAGCGCCTGCGGCCCCGAAGCCGTGGCAATGCCGCTGCCTGCCAAAGACGCCGCGAGTGCAGCCTCTTGCGCAGGATCAGCACACACAGCCAGCTCCGCTCCAAATTCACGCGCCAGTGACGCCAGATCATCGCAGGCGCTGTTCGCCGTCAGCGCCAGCACCCGCCATTCATCGCGATTGCGGCGAATGAGGTCGAGCGTTGACAGCCCCACCGAACCCGTTGCGCCAAAGATCGAGATCGTCCGCGTCATGGCCGCCACATATCCCCCAACAGGGGCAGCCATAACAGGCCAATCACCGCCAGCACCGCCAGCAGACCATCGACGCGGTCAAACAACCCGCCATGGCCAGGGATAAGACTGCCGGAGTCTTTCACGCCCGCGCGGCGCTTCATCCAGCTTTCGAAAAAATCGCCTGCCTGCGCAATGACGGCGAAGATCGTGCCGAGCACGACCATCGCGGCAAAATCCCCCGCCGTCAGTGATGCAAATTCGCTACCACGCAGGTCCGCGCGTGCCGGTTCGTGATTGAGCCACACGGCAAAACCATAAATGGTGCCGATTAGGACCAGGCTGGCCGCCACGGCCCCGCCGGCCAATCCGGCCCAAGTCTTGGACGGGCTGATGCGCGGTGCAATTTTGGGGCCGCCGATAGTGCGACCGGCAAAGTAGGCGCCAACATCAATGCCAATCACCAGCGCCACCGGCAGCAGCGCCGCGAACATATCGATCTCACGTAATACCAGCAGCATGACGCAGCCAATGAGAATATAGAGGAACCCGCCAATCATCCAGACCGTGCGACCGCCGCGCGTTTCCACAAAGCCGCGCACCAGATTGCGCCATTCCCAATAGACGCCGGTTCCGACAGCGGCGACAAACACCGCCCAAGTCAGCCCGCCCATAAACACCGCGAAACCGGCCAGCGCGATCATCACCAAAGCCGAAGCCAGCCGGACGGGAAGGTCCGATTTCTTGGGCGCTTCACCCATCACAGCCCGCCATAACGCCGCTCGCGCTGTCCGAATTCGGCCAGCGCCTCGGCCAGATGCGCGGGCTTGAAATCGGGCCACAGCACATCGGTGAACCACAATTCGGCATAGGCCGCCTGCCACAGCATGAAATTCGACAATCGCTGCTCACCGCTGGTGCGGATCACCAGATCGAGCGGTGGCAGATCATGCGTATACAGATGCTGTTGTATGCTCGCTTCGGTAATCGCATCCGCGCCATCCGCCGCCGCCAGCCGCGCAGCGCGGACCAGCTCGGCCTGCGACCCATAATTGAGCGCAATCGCCAGAATCGACCCCGTATTGTTCGCCGTGCGCGCCAGCGCCCCTTCGACCAATTCGCGCACATCGGGCGAGAAAGCGCCCAGATCGCCGATGATGCGGAGGCGCACATTATTGGCGTGAAATTCATCCAGATCGCTTTGAATGAAATGCTTGAGCAGCCCCATCAGCGCCGACACTTCATCCTCGGGCCGCTTCCAGTTTTCCGACGAAAACGCATAGAGCGTCAGCGCTTCCAGCCCCATATCGCGCGCGGCGCGGGCAATGGCGCGCACCGTTTCCACCCCGGCCTTGTGGCCCATGGCGCGCGGCAGAAACCGTTTTTTCGCCCAACGCCCATTGCCATCCATGATGATGGCAACATGGCGGGCGCTTTGGCCGGAACTGCCGGTCACTGGGTGAGGATTTCCTTTTCCTTGGCCATTGCGGCCTCATCCGCAGCCTTGATCATGTCGTCGGTCAGCTTTTGGACGTCGGTTTCAGACCGCTTGCGATCATCCTCGCCGATTTCCTTCTTGTTTTCATCGGCCTTCAGCGCGTCCATGCCGTCGCGGCGCACGTTGCGGATCGCGATGCGCGCTTTTTCCGCATATTGGCTGGCCAGCTTGGCCAGTTCCTTGCGGCGTTCCTCGGTCAAATCGGGAATCGGCAGGCGAATATTCGGGCCATCGGTGATCGGGTTGAGGCCCAGACCCGCCGAACGGATCGCCTTTTCCACCGAGGTGATGTTGCTGCGATCCCATACCTGCACCGACAGTAGACGCGGTTCGGGGGCCGACACGGTCGCCACCTGGTTCAGCGGCATTTTTGCGCCATAAACCTCAACCACCACGGGATCGAGCAAAGCGGTATTGGCGCGGCCGGTGCGCAAACCGGCCAGATCGCTTTTCAGCGATTCCACCGCGCCGGTCATGCGGCGTTCCAGATCGGCCTTATCAAATTTGGCCATGATTCAGCCCTCCTGCTGTACGATAGTGGATGTGCCTTCACCCGCCAGAACCTTGGCCAGATTGCCCTGTTCGCGGATCGAAAACACGATGATGGGAATATTGTTGTCACGGCAAAGCGCGACGGCGCTGGCATCCATGACTTTCAAATTGTCTTGCAGCACCCGGTCAAAGCTTAAGGTTTCATAGAGTACCGCGCTGGCGTCCTTTTTGGGATCGGCATTGTAATCACCATCAACGCTGGTGCCTTTCAGCAGCGCGTCGCATTTCATTTCCGCTGCACGCAACGCGGCGCCGCTATCGGTGGTGAAATAGGGGGCACCAACGCCTGCGGCAAAAATCACCACGCGGCCTTTTTCGAGATGGCGCTCGGCCCGCCTGCGGATCACCGGCTCGCACACCTTGTCCATTTCAATGGCGGATTGCACGCGCGTCGGCACGCCCAGCTGCTCCAGCGCATTCTGCATCGCCAGCGCGTTCATCACGGTCGCCAGCATGCCCATATAATCGGCCTGCGCGCGGTCCATGCCCTTGGCCGCACCCGCCATACCGCGAAAGATGTTACCGCCGCCAATCACCAGACAGATTTCAAGCCCGGTTTCCTTGGCAGCCTTAACCTCGGCGGCCATGCGCGCGACGGTTTCGGGATCAATGCCAAACTGGCCATCGCCCATCAGGGCCTCACCCGACAGTTTCAAAAGCACGCGGTTCAAGCGGGGCTGTGCCATGGTTTTGCAGTTCTTTTCAGTTTTTTGGCCAAGCCCGTTCGGGCTGGCGGAGGCTATAGGCGACCGGCCCGCCGCTGCCAAGCGAGCATTGCGGGCGAGCTGTGGGTAGAGGAATATCCGTGCTCCGGCGCAGGCCGGAGCGGTGGCGAGCAAGCATCGACGGCAGCGCATTTTCGCCAACGCTCCGGCCTGCGCCGGAGCACAGTGGATTCTGGCACAATCCCACCCAAAAGAAAGGGCGGTGTCCTTTCGGAAACCGCCCTTGATCTTTTAGCCGCAAGAAACGGCTATTTGGCTCAGTTCAAACCGGCTGCTGCTGCAACTTCGGCGGCGAAATCGGTTTCTTCCTTTTCAATGCCTTCGCCCAGCTGGAAGCGAACGAAATCGACCAGCTTGATCGATCCGCCAGCATCCTTGGCCGCATTGGCCACGACCTGTTCGATCGGGGTCTTGTTGTCCATCACGAACACCTGGCTCAACAGGGCATTTTCCTTGGCGAACTTTTTGACAGCGCCATCAGCGCGCTTGGCCAGAATGTCCTCAGGAATCGTCTTGCCTGTGGTTGCCGCTTCTTCGACAGCCTTTTCCAGCGCGATTTTGCGTTCCCGCTCAAGCACTTCGGTGTCGAGGTCAGAATCCGACAGTGCCTGCGGGAAAGCAGCTGCGATATGCATCGCGATCTGCTTGCCCAACGCTTCCATCTTGTCGGTTGCGGCATCGCCTTCCAGCGCCACCAGCACGCCGATCTTGCCCAGATTAGGCGCAGCGGCATTGTGCACATAAGGAACGATCACGCCCTGCGAGACCGATACGGTCTTGATACGGCGCAGCGACTGGTTTTCACCGATGGTGGCGATGTTGTTGACCAGCTTTTCCTCGACGGTGCCACCGCCGGGATAGGCAGCCGCCTTAAGCACGGCAACATCATCAGCCGTCAGGTCCAGCGCCAGGCCGGTCACATTGCGCACGAAATCCTGGAATTGGTCGTTCTTAGCGACGAAATCGGTTTCCGAATTCACTTCAACGGCAACGCCCTTGGTGCCCGAAACGGCAACGCCCACCAGACCTTCAGCGGCGGTGCGGCTCGACTTCTTCTGCGCAGCGGCCAAGCCCTTGGTGCGCAGCAGATCGACGGCTGCTTCCAGATCGCCATTGGTTTCGTCCAGCGCCTTTTTGCAATCCATCATGCCCGCGCCAGTGCGCTCGCGCAGATTCTTCACGTCAGCGGCAGTATAAGCCATGTCTCATGTCCCTTTATCATGCAAAGGCCCGGCGGTGGGCGCGGCCTAGTCACATATGACCAGATGCGTCCCTGACCGCCGGGCGTTTCAATTTCATGTCAGCCCCGGTGGATCACCACATGGGGCATGACGCGCCGGATCAGGCCTGTGCTGCATCCGCAGCAGGGGCTTCTTCAACAGCGGCAATGGCAGCTTCGGGAAGCGGTTCGTCCATCGCGCCCAGATCGGCACCCGATTCGGCAACGGCCACATGCTTGCCCTTGGTCGCCGCAGTGGCGATGGCTTCGCAATAGAGGCGGATGGCGCGGCTGGCGTCATCATTGGCCGGAACCGGGAACGAGATGCCTGCCGGATCAACGTTCGAATCGAGGATCGCCACAACCGGGATACCCAGAACATTGGCTTCCTTGATCGCCAGCTCTTCCTTGTTGGCGTCGATCACGAACATCACGTCGGGAATGCCGCCCATGTCGCGGATGCCGCCCAGCGACAGTTCCAGCTTGTCGCGCTCGCGGGTCAGCTGAAGCACTTCCTTCTTGGTCAGACCGTGAATGTCACCCGACAGCATTTCTTCCAGCGTCTTCAGGCGCTTGATCGACAGCGAGATGGTCTTCCAGTTGGTGAGCATACCGCCCAACCAGCGATGGTTGACGAAGTGCTGGCCGCACGAACGCGCCATTTCGGCGATCGGCTGCTGCGCCTGACGCTTGGTGCCGACGAACAGCACCTTGCCGCCTGCCTGGACTGTGCCAGCGACGAACTCAAGCGCACGGGCAAACAAAGGCACCGTCTGCGACAGATCGAGAATGTGGATGCCGTTGCGCGCGCCGAAAATATACGGCTTCATGCGCGGGTTCCAGCGATGGGTCTGGTGGCCGAAATGGGCTCCGGCTTCAATCAATTGGTGCATCGAGACGACAGGTGCCGCCATAGGTAATTCCTTTCCGGTTGGTCCGCTGGAAAACGAGGAAAACCGAGACCTTTTGACGGGAATCGGCACCGGGATGTGTGTTTTCCATGTGAGATTCGCCCCGAAGGGCGGAGGCCACATAACGCCGGGAGCGGACAAAAGCCAGAAAAATGTGCGTTGGTGCGCAGGGACCAAGACCGTATATCGTCCGTCATTGCGAGCAAAGCGAAGCAATCCAGCCCAACACAAGCCCATGCCAGCAAAGACTGGATTGCCGCGCTTCGCTCGCAATGACGAAGAGATTTCGTCGAAAATTCACCACCAAAAACCAAATGTTCCGCTTTGTTCTCATTTTCTGCTTGACGGAAATGGAACAGAGGAGCAACTAAGTGGAACAGAAAGCGAACTACGCAGTTCACCTTTCTGTCAGCCTTGATGCGGCATAATGGTGGGAACCTTCGGGATTGTCCACACGTTATCCACAGGGTTGGGAGCGCAAACAGGGCGGTTGTTGGTCATCCGCCGCGACAGGAGCGAGTTTCATGGCGACGTTTTTTGCAGCATGTCTTTTTGCAGCAGCAACTGTTCTGGCGCTTTTTACGATCATCTCCACCGTGAAAAGCCACGGCGCGCTGGCCCTGCAGGCGATCCAGCAATCGGGCACTGTTCCGGCGGTTCCCAACTATCTGGTGCGCTTCCGCAATGGCTTGGCCGCTCCGCAGGCAATCGCTGTGCGGTCGCGCAACGCGGCCCTGCCGGTGCGCCGTACC
>JBGSTI010000187.1:0-1567 GCA_041736605.1 Sphingomonadaceae bacterium | reverse complement strand
GAAGAACCATGAAGCTCGCTGTCGCTGCCATCCTCGCCGCCTCTGCCGCTGCTTCTGCGCGCAGGCCATGATCGACTGTGGCGGCGGCAATCCGGCCCGGCAGTTTCTGATGGGCCAAAACCAGCAACGCCAAGCTATCTGGCCCGCCCGATACCGCCAGCGCAAAGCGATCCTGCGCCAGTGCCGATGCGCCGATCAGCGCAGCCAGAGCGTCTTCAAAACGCTGTGCCGCGCCGGTCGTCACCAACGCCTCAAGGGCATTTGGCGTCGGCCTTGCCGCGCGCCATCTGGGTGGACAAACGGCCCGTGGCAACATCGGGATAGGCCTCGGCCAGTTCGGCAAAGGCGGCGCACGCCTTGTCGGTTTCCTTGCGCCGGGTCATCGATACGCCCAGATAATAAAGGCTGTCCGGCGCACGATCCCCGCGCGGCAATTGCGTGTAATTGGCGTAAAATTCCTGCGCAGCGGCCCCCGGCTTGCCATCATCCAGATAGGCGCGGCCCAGCAGATTGCGGGCATAGCTGATCCGGGCGTGGCGCGGATGGCGTTCGATGGTCAGCTTCAGCTGCTGCTGCGCCTCAGGATAGAATTTGGCCTCCCACAGGCGATAGCCATAGAGATAATCGTCTTCGCCCGCGTCAGACGTAGCAGGCTTTTCAACGGCCTTGACTGCTGCAACACGTTCAGCGCTGGGCGTGGGGGCTGTGGCTACAGGCACAGGCTTGGGCGCGGGCGTTGCGGGCTTGGGCGCTACAGGCTTTGGTGCAACTATAACTGGTGTGGCGGCAGTAGGCGGCGTTGCCTCAACCGTCGGGGCAGGCGCAGCAGTCATGCCGGCCAATTGCTGTTCCAGCTTGGTCAGGCGAAAACGGTTTTCCTCGATCTGTGCGGTCAGGCTGGCCATCTGGCCCTCCAGCGCATCGACGCGGACCAGCAGATCGGCGACAGCGGTGTTGCCCGTGGTGCCCGTGGTGGTGCCAGACTGGGCCGGACCTTTGATTTCAGGCTCAAAAAAGCGATCAGAACCGCCGGGGAAAACCTGACGTTGCACAGCGCGCATTTCGGTTTCCAGCTTGCGCAGGCGCGGTTCAACGCTGGTGGCTTCTTGCGCCGAGGCAGGCAGTGCCGTGGCCATCACCGCCATGGCGCTGACCATCGCCAGAGCCTTGATACTGACCATGCGGGTTGGACGAAATTTCATCTAAGGAACCTCCCAGAACCGGAAACCAGACCGCCTCTATGCCAGCCGGTTATTGCAGCCAAGCTGAACCGCTTCAACCAGCAAAGCGAGCGCAATCCCCGGAAATCGGCCATTTACTCCGCAAATCGGGCGAACCGAGTCGCCACCCATCAGCGTGTTGGTGCTGTTCCAGCATTTGGACCGGCATTTGATGACGTTTCTGTGGCCGTGGCCGGTGCTGCGGCTGTGCCATCGGCTGCAGCCACGGTTTCCACCGGCGGGCGAGCCAGCAGCGCCTTGGCACTGACGGCCACATCCTTGATCGTGGTTTCCGCGGTGCCCAGCGGCGCCACAGGCTTGCCACCAATGGTCACGGCCAGCGCATC
>JBGSTI010000178.1:0-2671 GCA_041736605.1 Sphingomonadaceae bacterium | reverse complement strand
ACCGCGGCCTCGCCGTCGCCCTTGGAGCGGCCATAGGCGCTGTCGCTCGCGCTATCGGCGCCGATGGCCGACACATGCACCAACGCGCCTACCTGCGCCGCAGCGGCAGCCTCGGCGATAATGCCAGCGCCTTGATGCTGCACCGCGTCCATATCGGCAAAGGCGCCGACCAGATTGATGACAGCATCCGCCCCGTGAATGGCGCGCGCCACGCTGGCGGGTTTGCGCACATCGGCGGAAATGACCTGGCTTTGGCCCAGATTGCCCAATGGCTTGATATGGCGCGCGGTGCTCAATGTCCGCACGGCCACGCGCACACGCAGGCCTTGGCTCATCAATGCCTGCGCCACTTGCGTACCCAAAAATCCGCTACCGCCGAAAATCGTTACCAGCATCGCCAGCCACCTTTAAAAGAAGAAACCTGTTTCTGGCTTCCGGCAGGGGCTATGCACAGTGGCAAAACCCGGCCAGAACGCCCGCTACCGCCCCTTTGCACCAGCGCGCGGACAGAGGCAACACTCTGCAACGCCCATAGGCAGGCCGGTCTACAAATAAACTGGCAGAAACCCGAGCCACGCTGTTGACAACCCCGCCCCGAATCCGTATCCGCCCCCTCCTACCCCGTGCCCAGATGGCGGAATTGGTAGACGCACCAGCTTCAGGTGCTGGCGCTCGCAAGGGCGTGGAGGTTCGAGTCCTCTTCTGGGCACCATTTTCTGTTTATCGAAACGCGCTATTTGCCTGCGGGCAGTGCTGAGCCTTAGGGCACCCATGCGCTGGCCATGGGGCCATTGGGGCCGAATAGGGCCGTCAGGCTATTGGCATCGCCAGCCGCATTGCTTATGGCCTTAAGCGTACTGGCCAGCGGATCATCTACCGCGCCCCATTTGGCGCTATTGTCTCCGCGAATATGGCTGATCCATGCGTGGATTGCGGCCATGATTGCCGGGCATGTTCGCCCTTGCTGTTGGTGAAAGGCCAAGGTTTCCAGCCAGCGTTGCGGGATTTTCTGGCTGCCATCCATGGCGATCTGGTTCAGCCGGTGGTTTAGCGCGGGGTTTTTGAACCGTTCGATCAGGGCGTCGGCATAGGCATTCAGATCAAGCTCTGGCGTGGTGGGCAAGCTGGGCGCGGCTTCGCGGCGCATCAATTGGTCGATCAACGGGGCGAGGGCCGGGTCATTCATGGCCTGGTGCACATAGTTATGGCCGCGTTGCAGGCCCAGATAGGCGAGCGCCGAATGGGCGCCGTTCAGCATCCGCAGCTTCGCCTTTTCAAAGGCTTGCACATCGCACGTGAACTGAACGCCCTGTTGTTCCCAGGCTGGGCGACGACCGGCGAAATCATCCTCGATTACCCATTGGCTGAATGGTTCGGTGATAACTGCCGCTTCATCGCGCAGGCCCAATAGCGTTGCGGTCGCGCTGCGGTCTGCATCGGTGGTGGCCGGAACAATGCGGTCGATCATCGTCGATGGGCAGGTGCATTGCTGCGCAAACCAACCAGCCAGATCGGACGCATGCGCCTCCAGATAGGCCAGCATCAACCGTTTCAGCTGGGCGCCATTGCCGGCCAGATTATCGCAGCTGAGCAAGGTCAGCCCCGGCAATCCGGCATCGCGGCGGCGGGCAAAGGCGGCTGCCAGATAGGCATAGGCCGACCGGTCATCGGCCAGCGCCAGATCGAGCGATCCATCGGGCGCGCGGCAATAGCCCTTTTCGGTGATGGTAAAGCTGACAATATGGGTGCTGGGCGCAGCCAACGCGGCGATCAGTGTTTCGCGCGCTTCTGCCGCCACAAGTATATCGGCGACCGATCCGATGATCCGCGCCTGTTCGCCAGCGGCGCTGCGCTCAACCAGCGTGTATAGCCCGTTCTGGACATGCATCTGATCGCGCACCGCGGGGGAGCGCAGCGATACGCCCAATATCCTCCAGTCGCCGCCATGCGATGCCAACGCCGCATTGGTATAGGCCGCCATGTGTGCGCGGTGGAATGCGCCTATGCCGAAATGGACGATGCCGATGCCATGGGCCGTCGGATCATAGCCGGGGCGGGCGACAGACGCGGGCAACGCGTCCAGATTGGCGGCAGACAGCCTCACAATTTATACGCCGCTTTGGCGAGATGATAGGCAAGGTCGGCGGCCAGCTCTGCCGCTTCCCATTCCTCCATCCGGTGTTCCACCACCAATTGCGCCAGCCAGCTGCAATCCATGCGCCGCGCCACATCATGGCGGGCCGGGATGGACAGAAAGGCACGGGTATCGTCGTTGAAACCCACGGAATTATAGAAACCGGCGGTTTCGGTGGTCATTTCGCGAAAACGCCGCATACCTTCGGGGCTATCATTGAACCACCAGGCAGGGCCGATTTTCATCGCCGGATAATGCCCGGCCAAGGGTGCCAGCTCGCGCGCATAGCTGGTTTCATCCAGCGTGAAGATAATGAAGGTGAAATCGGGATTATTGCCATAACGCGCCAAAAGCGGGCGCAGCGCGTGCACATAATCGCAGGGCATCGGAATATCCGCGCCCTTATCGCGGCCAAAGCGGTCGAAAATCAGCGGATTATGGTTGCGATAGACACCCGGATGCAATTGCATCACCAGCCCGTCGTCGATGCTCATCCCCGCCATTTCGGTGAGCATCTGGGCGCGGAACAGAGCCTTG
>JBGSTI010000175.1:0-3338 GCA_041736605.1 Sphingomonadaceae bacterium | reverse complement strand
AGCGATGCTTTTGCATCGTGACCGACAAGCAACGCTGCATTTCGGCCAAAAGCGGCCCGCCGCTTCGCGGTTGCGTTGGCAAGTCCCTCGGACGGCGTCACGCCGCTTGCACGGCCAACCAGGCCGCGCTGCACAGCGTTCCTTGCCGAGAAACTTGCCAACGCAATCCCGGTGCAACAATCTAATGTCATCACGCTCTAAAGCAACGGGCTGCCTTCCTCGTGGAAAGCAGCCCGTTTTGCTGTGCGTGCTATTCGGGTAACTCCCGGTCGCCGGAATCGCTCATTTCATCAAGGAATGATAAAGCCGCAGCCCAGCTTTGCCGATGCGCGCTATGATCATAGGCGATGGCGGGCAGGCCGCGCGCATCGCTGGCCGGATCGGTAAAACCATGTTTGGCGCGCGCATAAATGTGCATGTGCCAATCGGCCTTGGCCACATCCATCTCGTCCTGAAAGGCGCGGACCTGTTCGGGTGGCACCATCGGGTCGCGATGGCCATGGCATACCAATATCCGGGCCTGCACCGTGCGTTGCTGCGCCGGAGCCTTGGTATCAAGCAGGCCGTGAAAGCTGACGACCCCATCCAATTCAGCCCCATCACGCGCCAGTTCCAGAACCACTTGACCGCCCATGCAATAGCCGATGGCAAAGGCGGAAAACTCGCCAAAGCCCGGCTGGCTGCGCAAGGCGTTCAGCGCCGCGAGAAACCGGTCACGATAAAAACGGCTATCGGCACTCAGCGCATCGGCGGCGGCCCGCACCGCCGCCATATCGCCCTGATCCGGGCCATTTGCGCCGTAAAAGTCAGCAACCATCGCGGCATAGCCATGCGCGGCCAAAGCCTCGGCGCGTTCCCACATCAG
Organism: Sphingomonadaceae bacterium; assembly: GCA_041736605.1. Lineage (GTDB taxonomy): Bacteria > Pseudomonadota > Alphaproteobacteria > Sphingomonadales > Sphingomonadaceae > JBGSTI01. Next base: position 2,473 of record JBGSTI010000175.1, on the reverse strand, counting down.
CGGCGTCGGCCCGAATATGGTCGGCACCACCAGCACCACGGCGCGCGGAACCCCGGCGGGCAAAGCCAGACGTCCGGTCAGCTCCAGCCCGTCATGGCGATAGATGACCGTGCGCTCTTTCACGCCGGTCATTCCGGCAGAAAATCGGGGACAGACAGATAGCGTTCGCCCGTATCATAAGCAAAGCCCAGGATACGCTTGCCCGCCCCATCCTTGGCAATCTGGGTGGCGATGGCGGCCAAAGTCGCCCCCGATGAAATGCCCACCAGCATCCCTTCTTCGCGCGCAGAGCGGCGGGCCATTTCCTTGGCTTCGACTGGATCGGCCTGAATCACGCCATCAATATCCTTGGTGTGCAAATTGCCGGGAATGAACCCTGCGCCAATGCCCTGAATGGGATGGGGCGCAGGCTGGCCGCCCGAAATGACCGGTGACAGGCTTGGCTCTACCGCCAGCACTTTCAGATTAGGCCAGTGCTTTTTCAGTGCGACGGCGCAGCCGGTAATATGCCCGCCCGTGCCAACGCCGGTAATGATATAATCCAGCGGCGTATCGGCAAAATCAGCGAGGATTTCCTGCGCCGTGGTTTCAATATGCACCGCGATATTGGCGGGATTTTCAAACTGTTGCGGCATCCACGCGCCGGGGGTTTCATCGACCAGCTGCTGCGCGCGTTCAATCGCGCCCTTCATGCCCTTTTCACGCGGGGTCAGATCAAAACTGGCTCCATAAGCCAGCATCAGGCGGCGACGCTCCAACGACATGGATTCGGGCATCACCAGAATCAGCTTATAGCCCTTGACCGCTGCCACCCTGGCCAGGCCGACGCCAGTATTGCCCGATGTCGGCTCAATGATCACGCCGCCGGGTTTCAGGCTGCCATCCGCTTCGGCGGCGTTGATCATGGCCAGTGCGATACGATCCTTGATCGATCCACCGGGATTGGCGCGTTCGGCCTTGATCCACACTTCGGCATTGGGAAACATCTTGGCCATGCGCACATGCGGGGTGTTGCCAATCGTGGCCAGAATTGAGTCGGCTTTCATCACGTCTCTCCTTTGCTGTCACTATCGCGGGCAGCAGATGCCGGCTGATAGGAAAAATCGCGGGCTCTGCGCAGTTCGGGGAACCACCAGGCCCATAGGGCTGTCACCACAATAGCGCCGACCCCGCCAAATACCACCGCGCCGGTAACGCCAATCAACGCCGCCGCAACGCCAGACTGCATTTCACCCAGTTCATTGGAGGCTGAAATCGCCAACCCCGATACCGCCGATACCCGCCCGCGCATGGCGTCCGGGGTGCGCAACTGGATGAGCGATGATCGGACATAGACCGAAAACATATCCGCCGCGCCCAATATCGCCAGCAGACCCAGAGACAGCAGGAAATTGCGCGACAGGCCAAAGCCAATAGTGGCCAGACCAAATACCACCACCGCCCACAGCATTTTTATGCCCACATTGTGGCGGATCGGAACAAATGACAGGCCCAGCGCCACCAACGCCGCCCCCACGGCAGGCGCGGCGCGCATCAGCCCCATGCCTTCGGTGCCAACATGCAATATGTCACGCGCAAATACTGGCAACAGCGCCGTTGCCCCGGCCAATAGCACCGCAAACAGATCGAGCGTAATTGCGCCCAGCAGAAACCGCTCACGCATCGTATAGGTCAAGCCATCGACCATCTGGCGAAACGGGTGACTTAGCCCTTTCAGCAAGGGTGGATAGACCGGCTTGACCGCCCAGATGGCCACCGCCGATATGCCGAGCAAAGCCACCGAGAACCAATAAGGCGACGCCGGATTGGCCGCATACAGGAACCCGGCCACCGCCGGTCCGATGACCGATCCCGCCTGCCAGGCAATCGAGTTCATGGCAATGGCGCGCGGCAGCACCGATGGCGGCACGATATTGGGCGCAATCGCCGACATCGCCGGGCCAACAAAGGCGCGCGCCACGCCATGCGCTGCACCCAGGCCGAACAACAAGGGCAGGCTGAGCCCATCCAGCATGGTGGCTGCCGCCATCGCAGCGGCCACACAGCCGTCGATCACATCCGCCAGCACGGCGATCCGCCGCCGTTCAAACCGGTCTGCCATCCACCCGGCAATCGGGGTCAACAGCGCCAGCGGCACAAACTGAAACAGGCCCAATATGCCCAGTTGAAAGGCCGCATCGCCTTTTGACATGCCATAATCGCTGCGCGCGACATCATAAACCTGCCAGGCAATGATCACCACCATCGCCATGGTCGCCATAACGGCGGCAAAACGCGCGATCCAGAACAGCCGATAATCGCGATAGGCAAGCGGCGATGCCGGTTCGAAGGGTTGGGAAAGATCAGGGCTGGTCATTGATTATCGGCTTAAGCGCATCAACCGACAAGGGAAAGAGAGGAAAACTTTGGCGCAGACAATCCGTGCCCAATATGATTGGCCAAGCCATAGAGCGTGATGACATTAGATTGATAC
>JBGSTI010000164.1:0-16496 GCA_041736605.1 Sphingomonadaceae bacterium | reverse complement strand
CTGGACCCCGGTTTTCACCGGGGTACAAACAGCCTTGCCGTACCCCGGTGAAAACCGGGGTCCAGTTCCAAGCTATCCTACTACGAACCCCATCAATTGCGCACCATGCTGGTCGGCATGGCGCCCACCCAATCGGCCATGTTCACATCATCACGCACGCGATACACCTGCCGTTTGGAATTGAGGAAGAAGCCCTCCATTTCCTTGCGGTTGAACGGGCGTGAGCCAAGGCGGCCGAATATCGCAATCTGCCCGCCAGTTTCATCCACGCCGCGATCACGGTCCAGCCCCTTTGACAGCGCCAGTGCCGGGCTGGGAGTCTGCGTCCAGGCAATCATGTGCGGCTTGGGTTCGGGTGCAAAGCCATAGAAATTGGGCTGCGTATCGGGTGCAGTAAGTTGCAGAACCTTAAAGCCATTGCGGCCATCGGCGACATAGGCAAACAAAGTGGCGTTGGTGGAGGCCACCATCACATCCTCTGCATCATTCAACTGTCCGTCCAGCGTCACCCGATCATAGATCTGGGGTGCGCGGGGCCGCGTGATGTCAACAATCACCACGCCTTCCTGCTTGGCCGCGACATAGGCATAGGTGCGTGACAAGAACACGCGGCGGGCATCAGCCAGCGGAACGGTGCCTTCGGGCACAGCCACTGGCTGCGCCAATTCGGTCACGTCAAACAGCTTCAGCCCTTGCGCATCAGTTACCCACAAATAGCGGAACTGAACCGCACTGGCCCGCGCATCCTGCATCGGAATCACCGCCGTCACCTTGGGATCAAGGCAGCTTTGATCCTTGCTGTCGCGCTTGACCTCACAGCGTTCACCCTCGGGCAAAATGCGCGCCAGATCAACGACAACCAGTCCGGCATCAGCGGTGATATAGGCGATATTGCCCGCCAGCGTGATATGCCGTGCGCCGGTCAACACGCCATCCGGATTGAAGGTGAAGGTCCGCTTGAAGAAGTTATTGCGGAACTCGCCATCGGCCAGTGTATCGACATTGACCGCGATTAAGCCTTCGACACTGTCGGTCACAAACGCATAGTGATAGATCGCGGCAAAGGGCTGTTCCTGATTGACCTCGCGCAGTTCGGGCGTGTTGCGTTCGGGCGCAATCGCCTGATTTGTCGGGATCGCCATGCAAGTGGCGTTCTTGGTCTTAATATGGGTGTTGTGCCCTATCGACGAGAACGGTGCCTTGATCACGCGCTCCGAAAAGCCCTTATTGCCCACAGACGCGATATCATAGGCGCGGAAACCACCACGACCCTCGGCCACGAACATATATTCGCCGCGCATTTGCAAACAGCGCACGGCATACTTGGTGCCCTGCACCACATTGTGGAATTCTTCGCGGCCCGTAGTTTCGCCCGACAGCTTGTCGTCGACAATCGCACCGCGTGACCAGTTTTTCAGTTCGCGATTATTCTGTTCCACATGCAGCTTGTAGAAATCGGGATAGGCATAGCGGTGCAGATAGGAACCGATCACCGCTTGCGGCTCTTCCCATTCGGTGACGCGCACCGCCTCAAACCCGCCATCCAGGCCGACCCAGGCATTCATGCCGACGAAATTGACGAAGTTTGTGCCCAGCAACAGCAATTGCGACATCACCGCATTATTGTCTTCATTCGCGCTGACATGGCAATCCGAACAGGTCTTGGTTTCCTGCGTGCGCACAGTGTGCGGGAAATGCGGGGCAAAGGCCTGGCTGGAATAACCAATCGATGAAATCGGCGGCTGTTGAATATAGATGCGTTCGCGGTTGATATTGGTCGAAGACAGGATCAGCGCCGATGTGGAGCGGATCGGTGCGACGACATTGCCCTTGGTCGTCTGGTGACGGCCAAGCTGGAACATCTCATCGCGCGCTACCTGCGGATTATAGGTCGCGTAATTGCGCGTCTCGTCTTCTTCATATTTGTGGACGCCCGATTTCCAGTTTGCCTCAATCGGCAAATGGCAGCCCGCGCAGCTTGTCGTCCATGACAGGTGGCAGGTGAAACAGAGCATTTCCTCGTCATTATGCGCGCGGTCCGCCTTGGCGATGCCGGTGCCGAATTTATACTCGCCGGTTTCCGACGCGGATTTGGCCATCAGCTTGGCCCGCGCCGCCTTGGGATTGAACTCGGACGAGGCCCGATCCACGCTGTCTTTGACCAGGCTGACGCGCCAAACGGTATCGGGATCGATGATCGAGCGTTGCAGCAACACCCGGCGGCCCGTCGAATCGCGCATCCATTCAAACCGGCGCTGGCCATCGGGATTGCGCAACAGCGACAGATTATTGCCCTCGGGCGGCGCGGCCAGATTGCTGGTCATCAATGTGGGATAGGCATCGGCGGTGCCATGGCAATCCTTGCAGCCGATTTCCACCGCATTGGCGACTTCGCCGTAGATCAGGCCATTGCCATGGCTATCCTGCGCAAAATGGCAGTCGGCGCACTGCATGCCCTTTTCGGCATGGATATCCATCATGTGCACGGCTTTGCCGGGATTGACGCCCGCTTTGACGAACTTGCCCTCATCGGCCTTGCGGAATTTTTCCGGATCATCGGGCGACACGATATTGGCCTTTTCGGTGCCATAGGTCGCCATATTGCCATCTTCGTCGAGCAGATTGCCGCGCCGGTCGCGTTTGAAAATCGCGCGGAAATTCCAGCCATGGCCGTGATAATCGGCAAATTGCGTATCGCGCAACGTGGCGTTCAGATCATAGACGTTGCGCAGGAAATCGATATCGCCCCACAGGCCATGCGCGCTGGCGGCTTCGGGGTTGCGGTCCAGAATTTTGCGGACTTCGGCGGCGGTGGGATAGCGTTGCTGCATATAAATGCGCTGATATTCCGCATCGGTCAGCCCGTCGGGACGCGGGGTGATATTTTCAGGCCCCGGCCACATGCTTGGCGCGTCGGATTCATAATCCCACATGATATAGCCGAGATAGGTGTTCAGAAAGATATTGGGCTGGTGCATGTGGCAGTTCATGCACTGCGCGGTCGGGATGGCGCGGGTAAAGGCGTGAACCAAAGGATGGCCACGTTCGCGCTCGTCCATCGGCACCGAATCCTTGATGACGGCATGCGCGGCTTTTACCTCGGCGTCATGCGCCTGGGGCTTTGGTTTATAATCCTTTTCGGCAAGACCAATCGGCGGCAATTCACCTTCGTTGAACAGGGCATTGGGCCAAGCGCCGGTATCGGCCCCATGCGGATTGCCATGACCGGCCAACTGGCTGGGCGCAGCAATGGCTTCGCGGCAAATCTCGCTCTGGTCCTTGCCATGGGCGGCATCAGCGTGATGACCATCGCCATGTCCTTCACCATGGCCATCGCCATGATGCGCGGCGGCATCATAATCGCCATAGGCCCCTTTGCGCGACTGCCCTTCGCGCAGGCGGTTGATGGTGGGATCAGCGGTCACCGTCTGGCCATCGCGGCCGCATTGCGCATAGTTCATCGAATGGCGCGGTTCGCGGTCATTGGCATAAACGACATGGCAGGCGGCGCAGCCAGAGGAGCGATAATCGCCCGGCTGGTCATTGGTGCCCATCTGCCACAGGAACGGATCGTTGAGGCGGGTCTTGTGAATATTCAGCACCGGAATGGCGACGCGCAGACCGGTGGCCGGACCACGGTTTGACTGGCGCAGATCGGGGCGGCCTGGCTCTTCCAGACGCTGGATCGTTCCGCCGATATTGGGCAGGCCGATTTCAGGAAATTGCGGGGTGATATTGCGGCCGCCGCGCTCAAACACGCGGAACACATCGCCCGGCGGAATCGTGTGCCACATCGGCAGCGGATACATGACCGGCAAAGCGCCGCGCGCCTTTTCCGCCTCAGTCACGGTGCCAAAATTGCCCTGCCCCGTGCTGTCCGGCGATTTGATCATCGCGGGCTTGCCATCGCGGGTAAAGCTTTCGCCGAACATGTAATTTTTGAACGGCACGATGCCATTATTATACGCCGCCCCGCCCCACAGCATCGCGCCGGTGGACATGAGCGAGCGTTCGGATGCTTCGATAATCTTGATATGGCAATCGCCGCAGCTATCGCGCACCACGCGGTAATCCGAAGGGTTGATAAAGCGCACAAATTCCGGCGATTCCTTGGCGATCAGCGCATAGCTGCGCTTGGGATTGGCGGATTTCGGCCATTCCCAGCTGGCGGGATATTTGGGCAGCACGTGCGCCTTGGTCAGCGCCGCCATATATTCCATCGAGTCAAAGCCCCAGGCATTGTCGCCTGTCACCGATGGATCGCCGCCATGGCAATCGGTGCAGCCCAAAATGACGGCGGGCGAGGCATGCATGGTCTTGTGATCGCCGCTGGCATGGCAAGTGATACAACCCGAAGAACGCGCATCCGCCTCGTCCCAATTCAGGCTGCGGTCCAGCGGCGCACGGGTGCGGTCATAATCCAGCACCTTGTAATCCTGCGGTTTTTCTTTACCCGACGCCAGCAGCGAGTCCGTCGGCATCGACAGGACCAGCATCAGCGCCAGCATCAGCAGCGCGGTACGGATTTGGGCAAAGGAAAGGCGCATGGACATCATCAGAAGCTGACTATCGCGTTGAAGAGGACGGAATAGAAACGGTCATCGCCGCCCCTTTGGGTAAACAGATCGCCAAAGCCCTTGCCTGGATCAAACACGGCGGCCGAAAGGCGAAAGACGATATTTTGAATGGCCGACGGGCGATAGATCGCAGCGGCGGATACGTCCCAGCCAATATCTGTGGGGATCGATCCTTCGGTGCGCAGTGCCTGAACCGTATCGGTTTTGTGGAACCACAAATGGTTCACATTGGTCGACAGGCGAAATTCCGGGGTCAGATCAAAATCCGCGCCCACGCCCAGCAGGATGGTGCCGGGATTGTTGAAATTTGACTGGCCCTGCTCTTTCGACGAACGCAGCGAATTGAGGATGCCGTTGCGACCATTCACACCAATCGCGCGGCCACCGCCGGCAAAGGGGATGGTCTGGCGGATCCAATAGCTGGTATCAGCCCCGGCAAAGATCGGGTTTTCAAAAATCGCGTCAAAGCCGCCCTCGACATTGTTATAGGGATCGCCATCGCCGCTGGCGAACAGGCCCGATGCGCGGAAGCGCATGAAATCAACGTCATAGCTGGCTTCTGCAGCCGCGAAATAGCTGCGGATTTTGGCCGGGCGCGATGTGAAAAAGCTGTTCCGGTCTTCGCCAAACGCGCCATAAAGCTGGCTGGTCAGGTTGATCCGGCCAATACGGCCATCGGTGGCATAGCCCAGATAGACCACATCATAGGCCCGCCCACGCAAATCGCCCAGCAGGCCTGGGCGCACCGGAAAGCCATTATCGTCAACCTCGATATCGCCCTTTTCCCGGTTCATATTATAGGTGACCGACAATTGGCTGGTCAGCCCGATGACCGGGAAATCCTGACGATAGAGATTGGCCATGAACACGAAATCGTCGCGCGGGCTTTGCACCACGCTGTTCAGGCCCGAATTGGTGTCTTTTTCCAGCCGCCAGAACGCCGCCAGATTGAACTGAACCCGGTTATTGTCGCGATTGCCGAACAGGCGCACGCCCAGCTGGTTATCCTGGAACAGAAAACCCCGGAAATCGGACTGCATCGGCTGAATGCCCGCGCGCACTGACACGAAATCATAGCGGCTGGTATCATATTGGCCGAGGTGATAGTCGACGAACAATTCCTGCACGCCCAAAAACTGATCGGTGCGGCGGCTCTTTTTCGATGGCTGGACAAACAGCACGCGGCGTTCGGGAACATCGACATGGTTGACCTGCGCCGCCAGCGCAATGCGATATTCCACCGCAGGCGGCTTATACGCGGTCATGCCCTTGAGCAGCGACACCGACGCAATGAAAGTCTGCGCCAACACCAGTGAATTGGAGCGACCAAAAACGTCAAGATTATCCGGGCGTTCGGTGGTCTGCACGCCTACCGGGATCGGAAAGCTGCGCGGCTCCACCACTGTGTCTGACACCGCGTTGATGATGAAAAACCAATCATTGCCCTTCAGGAAAGACGGCTTTTTATCCTCCGGGATCGGCTTGTCGCCCTTCAGCACATTGTGATGATAGGGATCGAGCGTGGAATGGCATATGGCGCGCAAATTGGGATAGAGCGTAAAAATGCCCTGATCCGCGCCCTTGGCCGGACACAGGCTGGATGTGATCCGCCAGCGATCAGGCACCGGGAACTGATCGACCGGAAAGGCCTCGGGCGGCGGGGCGCGCACCGCCCCGATATTATATTGCTCAATCGCGTCGGGCAGGTCTTTTTGAATGCCCGGACGGCGGCGTCCTTCAAGCAGCGCCTCATCGGCCGTGACGATGGGCAGTTCAACCGTGCTTTGCGGCACCATGACCGGTGGCGGATCCATGCTCGATTGATCCTGCAACGCGCTGGATAACATCAGCATATGGCGCAGCGGCAGGCCGGCCTGATCCGATGTCTGAACCGGACCCGTCAATGCGGGCAACAAAAGGGCTGCCGCAAACATCGTTACAGCCCCTCACACACGTTTTGCTGCGCAGTATCGAGGAACGGCGCAAAGGGGCAGCTAATATAGCGCAGTCGCACATTGGCCCCGCCACTCAAGGCCACAACAATCCGGTCCGCCCGCATCTCCTTGGGCGCATTGCCGATGCCGCCAACCTTCGCGCCGCCATTATTGGCGCCCAGGAAGCTGATCATGTCATCCTGATCAATACCATCGCCCGACACGCCAATCGCGCCGACCAGCACGTTGCCGCGATAGATGGGCACCGATCCGGGGAAAATCTGAATGCCATTTTCCAGCCGGTTCTGCCCGGCCACAGCATCAGGCGTGCGTGTGCACCGCTGCGGCGTATCGGTGAGCGAGGCCCCTGCCACAAACTGTGCGTGCTGCACAATATTGCCCGCCACCAAGGCCACTTGCAGGCCAGTGGCAAAGGGGCTGAAATCGTCAATCGGGCGCGATAGCGGGCCATTGGGTCGGCCAAGCTCACCATCGGGGAAATAGGGCCGCGCCAGATTGCCGACCGAACGATCGGCAATGGCAAATTTGCCCGTCAGCGCTGTGCTATCACCCAAAAAGGTGCGCATTGCGCCGACGAAATCCGCAACGCCGGGATCAGGGTTGCCCTGCAATTGCGTGGCCGCCAACGGGTTCGAGAAGAACGCCGCCGTGCGGGCCTTTTGCAGCGACACGTCAATGCCGAAAATCGGCGCATCGGGTGAGCGAACCAGCCCCAGAACTTCGCCATGGGTGTCGACCACAGAGATCGAAACCTCGGCGCGGCTGTCCAACGGACGACGAATTTGAGCGCGGGCGCGGCTCATCACCGTGAACGCTTCTTCCAGAACGGCGCGCACTTCGGCGGCGGTCAGCGGCTGGGCGGTGGTGCCCGCATCGGTCGCGCCACGAATGGGATAGCGATTGGCCCCTGCCCCATCGGTAAGGATGAAGGCATCGGGATTGCTGAACTCTCCGGCGGTGCTGGCACGAATGCCCGACGCCTCGGTGCCATAGGCCGCGCCGGGGTTGATGGCGCCTGCACTATAGCCATTGACCGGGATCAGCGCCCCTGCCGTGCCATTGATCGCCGAAAAATTGGTCTGCAACGCGGCCAGATCGCCGACGCGCATATCGGAAAAGCGCAGCGTCGTGCCGTCCACCGCGATGCGGTCTGCCAGAATTTCCTGCGGCGGGGCAAAGCCTTGAATGCCCGCCAACGCAATAGCTTCTTCGGCATCCACATCGACGTCGAGAATGTTGGGGTCAAAGCCATAATCGCCGTCGCCCATGACGCCAATGGCGCCGACGACAACGCCGTTCTTGTAAATCGGCAGGCCGCCGGGATCAGCGGCAAGGCCCAAAGGCGCACGTTTGGGGCCGATCAATGCCGCTGCGCCGCCCGCCGATTGGAACCGCGCATTCAAATCCGAACAGGGCAGTTGGCTGAACTGCACACCGAATAGCGGGCCGGATTCCAGCCCCGGCGTGGTTGGCGCAGGCGGGAAATGCTGTTGCACAATCTGGCTGGCCGTGCGCGTCGAAAAGGCATTGCCGCCGCTCGACAGATAGGCGCCGGTCACCGCCTTGGAAATCGCGCCCATCACGGCGGGCACTTCAAGGCCCTGTGCGTCGATGGGCGGCGTATTATCGCCAGCAGGCGTGTTATCGCTGGTGAACATCGTCGCGCGCGCGCCGTTCATGCGGAACACGGCCAGCACATTGCCAACGCGGTCGACCACAGCAATCACCGAAGGCAGGTTGCGCGCCTGCGCCTCTCCCACGGCTTGGGCAATGACGCGCTGAACATCGGTGACGCTCAATGATTCCTGTGCAGGCGGGGTAAACAGGCGGGTGCCTGTCGCAGTCGGCGAAGGCGTTGGCGTCGGGCTGGGTGAACCAACGCCGCCACCCGAACTATCGCCGCCGCCGCACCCTGTAACCATCAACGCCAGTGCCGAAACAAAGGCAGTCACGCGGCGCGAGCGCAGCGATTGTCGTGTCATATTGGGCGTCGTCATTCTGTCCGCCCTCATTTCAGCGTCCGGATGGTGCGCACCGCACCGCCCAGCGCCCGGCGGAACTGCGCCGGATCGAAGCTGTTGGGTTCGTTGACCGCGGCATAGGCCTGGTTAATCTGCACGCGCAGACCCTTGGCTGATCCTTCACTGACTGCGCCCTGATTGACGAGAGCGTTGAGCAAAGTGTCGATGGCCATCACCGATTGCACCGCACCTTCATAATCGGTGAAGCGCGGGCTGATCGCGTCGCCCGCGATGGTTTCCATGATCGTGAACGCTTGCGCACGGGTGAAGCTAGCCCCGGCAAAGCGATCAGACAGCGCCATCGTGGTCTGGCGAAGCGACGCAGCGGCCTGCACAGCAGGCGCACGGCCCTGCGCCATCGCGGCATGGAACGCCTTGGCGCGGCTATCGAACTGACCAGCCATATCGGGGGCGAGCACCTTGACCGCCGCCGACAGCATGATCAGATTTTCGTCATTATAGGGCGGCATGCCCGGCGGGATCGGACGCCCCGGATTGGCGAGCTTGGTCGGTCGCGCATTTTCGCCGTCAAAAATCCGGCGGTGGCAGCTATGGCAATCATAGAAATAAAATTCGGGGAAAATACCTTCGGTGGCGAGGCCCGGTTTGCTGAACAGATTGAGCGAACGGCTCAACGCCTCGGCCTGACCCACAGCCCACATGCGCAGCGCGTTGCCGCCTGTCTTGTTACGCTTGGCATAATCGGCGTCTTCATCATGATGCTGTTGCAGCGTCGAGAACAGGTCGAGCTCGAACGAGATGCGCGGATGCCCGGCGGCCATGATGCGGTGCGTCACGAACTGACCGGCATCTTCGCTGCCCAGATGACAATCAAGGCAAACACGGGCGCGCGTCGCGGGATTATCGAGCGGCACCAGCCCTTGCGACACATTGCGCGCATGCGTCGCGCCAACGCTATAATGGCTTGCGAGCCAACCCGAAGCGGGGCCGTGGCAGCTTTCGCAACCGACACCGTCATTCACTTGGAACCGGCCGCCACGCTGACCCGCAGGCGTCGCGTGACAGCCAAGGCACATTTGCGCCGATCCCGAATCGACACCCAACCGCTTGCCAATCGCAATGCCACGCGGTTCGCGCAAAACCCGATAAGCGCGGCTATGTGCGCCGCTGGGCGAAGATTCCTCCTGCCAGCGCAGCAATTCATCCTGACGGACAACGCCTTCTTCCGGCGTATTGGCAACCGAGCGGCCATGGCAGGTGGAGCCTGCGCAACTGGCAACGCCCAAATGGACGCCGCGCATATCCTGCGCGGCAGCGGCTGTGGCTTTTTCAGGGGAGGCAAAGCCGGTGGCAAATAGCGCGGTGGCGGCCATCGCCAGACACAGCATAGCGGCAAACGCATAAGCCATGCCCGTTCGCACGCCGTGCCCGGATGGATCGGCGGAACCAAATAGCATCGCCTGACCACCGGCCTTGGCCTGTGCCCATATGCGCGCGGAAAATCGCTGTGTTGCGTTTATCAAATGCATCGTTCTCACCCTGCATGGCCGGATGATCCGACCTTGCAGCCCCCTTGAAACCAACGATGCGACCCTGTGATTTCTTTCCAGCTTTATTGCCGGTAAATCCATGAATGGCAAGGCAAGCCAGCATCGCAACGACATTTTTCGTTGGCAACCCCGCCTACCCTGCGCCGCATCACAGTCGCCGGATCACCAGATTGCGAATTTCCGACATGTCTTCCATGGCAAAACGCACACCTTCGCGGCCCAGCCCCGAATCCTTGACCCCGCCATAAGGCATATTGTCAACGCGATAGCTCGACACGTCATTGACCACGACGCCGCCGACATCCAGATGATCCCACGCATCCAGCACCTGATGCAGATCGCGTGTGAAGAGACCGGCCTGAAGCCCGAATTTGCTGTCATTCACCTCCGCCATCGCCGCGTTCCAATCGGTGAATTTCGACAGGATGGCCAGCGGGCCGAACGCTTCCTCGCGCACCGCATCGGCGTAGGAATCGACATTTTCCAGCAATGTCGCCTCCAGCATCGCGCCCTCGCGCCCGCCGCCGCAAAGCAGCTTGGCTCCGCCCGCCACTGCGGCATCGATCCAGCCTTTGAGGCGCACGGCTTCTTTTTCTGAAATCATCGGGCCGATGAATGTCTTGCGGTCCTTGGGGTCGCCCGCGATCAGCGTCTTGGCGCGCGCGACCAGCATATCCTTGAACCGGTCATAGATATCGGCATGGATGATGATGCGCTGCACGCCGATGCACGATTGGCCCGATTGGTAAAAGGCACCGAAAATGATCCGCTCCAGCGCATGATCCAGATCGGCATCCTTATCGACAATCACCGCCGCGTTGCCGCCCAGTTCCAACACCACCTTTTTCTTGCCTGCCTTGGCCTTCAAATCCCAGCCGACGCCGGGCGACCCTGTAAAGCTGAGCAGTTTCAACCGGTCATCGGTGGTGAACAGGTCCGCGCCATCGCGGCTGGCGGGCAGGATCGAGAACGCGCCCTCAGGCAAATCGGTTTCGGCCAGCACTTCGCCCATGATGATCGCGCCAAGTGGCGTCAACGAGGCGGGCTTCATCACGAACGGACAGCCAATGGCAATGGCAGGCGCGATCTTGTGCGCGGCCAGGTTGAGCGGAAAATTGAACGGCGAAATAAAACTGCACGGTCCAATCGGCACGCGCTTCCACATGCCCATATAGCCTTTGGCACGCGGGCTGATGTCCAGCGGCTGGACCTCGCCATAATTGCGCACCGATTCCTCTGCCGCGATGCGGAACGTGTCGATCAACCGGCCGACTTCGCCTTCGGCATCGTTGATCGGCTTGCCCGCCTCAACGCACAGGGCATAGGCCAGCTCATCCTTGCGCTCGGCAAAACGGCTGACGCAATGGTTGAGCACCGCCTGTCGTTCAAAACTGGCCATACGCGCCATCGGTTCGGCGGCGCGCACCGCACCTGCGATGGCTTCCTGAATGACATCGGGCGTCGCCAGCGCGGTTCGGAACGCGACTTCGCCAGTGAACTTGTCGGTCACTTTCAGGTCGGTATTGGGCTGGACTGCCTTGTTGTTGAGGTAAAGCGGATAGATATCTTTCAGCATGGTAAATCTCCCCCCTCCCATTTGCAGGAGGGGCCGGGGTGGACCAGTCAAGGGGCAGATATGCCCGCCCCTAACCCCTCCCGCGAGCGGGAGGGGGATTTCACGATGCTTACATCTCTTTTGACAGCTTTTTGATGTCGATATTCAGAATCTGGTCGTTCTCCGAATAATCGACCGGGCAATCGATCAGATGGACGCCCGGCGTATCGCGGCAATGGGCGAGCAATTCGGTCAGATGCGCCGCGCTTTCGACGCGGTGGCCATGCGCACCATAGCTTTCGGCATATTTGACGAAATCGGGATTGCCATAGGTCAGCCCCCAATCGGCAAAGCCCATATTCGCCTGTTTCCAGCGGATCATGCCATAGCTGCTGTCATTGAGGATCAGCACGGTGAGGTTGAGGCCCAGGCGAACGGCGGTTTCCATTTCCTGGCTGTTCATCATGAACCCGCCATCGCCGCAAATCGCCATAACCTTGCGATCGGGATAAACCATCGCGCTCATCATCGCCGATGGCAGGCCCGCCCCCATCGTGGCCAGCGCGTTGTCAAGCAGCACCGTATTGGGGCGATAAGCGGTATAACCGCGCGCAAACCAGATTTTGTAGACGCCATTATCGAGGCAAATAATGCCATCATCGGGCATGCAATCGCGCACCTGTTGCACCAGATGCGGCGGAAAGATCGGGAAACGGGCATCGGCGGCAAGCGGCGCGGTATGCGCCACTTCGCCCTGGCGGAAGGCCAGCATATGATCGAATTTCCACCCGCCATTGGGGACGATATCTTCCTTCATCTGCCAGATGGCATTCGCGATATCGCCGATCACTTCGATTTCGGGGAAATAGACAGGGTCCACTTCGGCGGTCTTGGATGACACATGGATCACCTTCCGCCCGCCCGCCTGCATGAAGAAGGGCGGCTTTTCGATTACGTCATGGCCGATATTGACGATGCAATCCGATGCCTCGACCGCGCGGTGAACGAAATCCCCCGCCGAAAGCGCAGCACAGCCCAGGAATTTGGGATGGCGCTCATCAATCACGCCCTTGCCCAACTGAGTGGTGAGGAAGGGTATCCCGGTCTTTTCAATGAACTGCAACAGCATGCGGCTGGTCATCGTGCGGTTCGCGCCCGCGCCAATCACCAGCACCGGCGATTTGGCCTCTTCCAATGCCTTTACCGCGACGCGGATCGATTTCACATCGGCATTGGGGCGGCGCGACACGCTGCGCTTGATCGGCAGCGAATCGGTATGTTCATCGGCAATATCTTCGGGCAGTTCGATATGCACTGCGCCCGGCTTTTCCTCTTCGGCCAGGCGGAACGCTTCGCGCACCCGGCTGGGGATATTGTCCGATGCCGCCATCTGGTGCGTATATTTGGTGATCGGCCCCATCATGGCGACCACATCAAGGATCTGGAACCGGCCCTGTTTCGATTTCTTGATCGGCTTTTGCCCGGTGATCATCATCATCGGCATGCCACCCAATTGGGCATAGGCCGCCGCCGTCACGAAATTGGTGGCACCGGGGCCAAGCGTCGCCAGGCACACACCGGTTTTGCCAGTATGGCGGCCATAGGTTGCGGCCATAAAACCAGCGCCCTGTTCGTGGCGGGTGAGGATCAGCTTGATCTGATCAGACCGGGAAAGCGAATCGAGAAAATCGAGATTTTCCTCGCCCGGCACGCCGAAAATATATTCGACGCCTTCTTCTTCCAGGCATTTGATGAACAGATCGGATGCTTTCATGGCCATGCTGTATCCCCCTTGCGGCGTGCAGCGCGTATGCCACAGCCGGATGATGTCTATGCACGACCCGAAAGATCAGGGCTTTGGACGGTAACCCGCCGCTCTTCCCTGCGCCCTGACGCTCTCAAGAAGCCAAGGCATATGCCAAAGGGATGCCCAAGTCACCCCCCTTTGGCAGGTTCAATAACCGCGCTTCAGATCGATGAGATGCAGCAGCGGCTCACCCTTCTGATAACGCGCCAGATTGGTCAAAAACCGCGCTACCGATCGCGGCACCATCTGGTCGTACGACCGGCCAGACAGATGCATGGAGATGTGAACACTGTCGAATGACCACAGCGGATGATCGGCAGGCAAGGGTTCGGGCGTGGTCACATCCAGAAACGCCCCGCCAATCGCCTTGGCATTCAGCGCGCTTACCAAAGCCTCCTGATCGATCACGCTGCCGCGTGCGATATTCACGATGCGCGCATTGGGCTTCATCGCCGCCAGCTCATCCGCGCCGATCATGCGAATCGTGTCCTCAATCGCGGGCACGGCCAATAGGATCCAGTCAAATTCGGCCAGCCGCGCGCGCCAATCATCAGGGCCAATTTCGTCGCTGGACTGCGGCGTGCGGCGCACATTGGTTACCGCGACATCCATCGCCGCCAGCCGGGTTTTGATCAGCCCACCAATCGATCCCGCGCCCAGCAACAAAGCCTTGCTGCCCGCCAGTTCGATCTTACCCGGCGAATCGAGCAGCCATTCATGGGCATCTTGCGCACGCACGACTTGGCGATAGCCCTTGGCCATCACCAGCATGCCCATGACGACATATTCGGCAATCGTCACCGCGTTGATGCCCGAACCGTTGGACACGAGCGTGCCTTGCGTCGACAATTGATCGAGCGGAATACCGTCCAACCCGGCATAGATCGAATGCAGCCATTTCAGCTGCGTCGCTTGGCCAATGGTCTCGCCCATCGCCACCTTGTCGATCATGTCGAACCAGCCGATCTCGGCCTGGGGTGCGAGGTCCATGGCCTCGGCTTTGCTGGCAAACCATTTGGCATCAAGCCAATCGGGCAAATGCGGCTCTAACGCGGGACGGACCAGAGCGGGGGCGACGAAAAGGGTTTTGGTCATGGATGGGTCTCGCTGGCAGAAGGAATCATGGGCGCTTTGCCAAACTGCAACAGCCGATCTTCGACCATGGCCAATATGGCATTCCCCACCTCAGTCACATCATTTAGAACATCGCGCGCGGGAATACGCAACGTATCAATCCGGCGCTCAGCCAGCCAAGAATCGCGCACGGCATCGCGTGCCTGACGGTCGGCGTTATCATGGGCATAGCCATCGATTTCGATGGCAAGGTTGGCTTTGGAGCAGAAAAAATCGAGGATATAGGGGCCTGGCGGATGCTGCCGCCGGAATTTATGGTCGCCCGGTGATTGACGCAGATATTGCCATAGGATGATTTCGGGTTTGGATAGCTCGCGCCGAAACCGTTTGGCGCGTTTGACGGATATTGATGCTTTGCCGGGCCGCATGATTTTTCCCCTCCGTCAGGCCTGCGGCCTGCCACCTCCCCAATGCAAGTCATTGGGGAGGATACTTGCGAAATCCTCCCCATCGACTTGCGATGGGGAGGTGGCGCCCGATGCGCCAGCATCGGGTGACGGAGGGGCCAAACCGATCAAATATCCAGCTTCCAATCCCAACCCAAAGGATCACCATCCATCACCTCAACACCCTTGGCAGCAAGTTCATCGCGAATGGCGTCAGACCGGGCAAAATCCTTGGCCGCGCGCGCTTCCTTGCGTTGATCAAGCGCCGCTTCGATTTCGGCTTCGGTGATCGTGGCGGATTTGGGGCGGATGCGGAGGTCAGTGCGTTTTAAGGAGAGGAGATTGAGGCCGAGGACGGAGTCAAGTTCATCTACCAGTTCTAATCGCAAGTCGGCGTCACCACCTTTGAAGATAACTGGCTCCAAGGCCAAAAGAGCCTGCGGTGTATTCAAATCATCTGAGATCGCTAGTGCAAATGCCGACCGAGCCTTAAACTGAACGTTGTCGTTGTAGAAGCGTTGATCAGGGTTCGCGCGAGCTGCGCGATTGCGGTCGGTCCAGAAGTCTAGACCGAGATCGGTATAGTCCCCTTTTCCGTCAAAATCTGGGGACGGCGCAGCCGACTGAAGAGCTTCGACCCCCATCACCATCCGCTTCAACCGCGTAAACGCCGCCGCCAGCCCTTCCCAGCTAAACTCTAGCTCACTGCGATAATGCGCCTGCAGGCACATCAGGCGGTAGGCCAGCGGGTGAAACCCCTTGTCGATCAGCAATTGCACGCGCAGAAATTCGCCCGAAGACTTGCTCATCTTGCCAGAGCGTTCGACCAGAAAATTATTGTGCATCCACACACGCGCACCCGAATGTTCGGCGCAATCGAGCGAACCGCAGCCGGTAATCGCCTGATTCTGCGCGATTTCATTGGGATGATGGATTTCGCGGTGATCAATGCCGCCGGTATGAATGTCAAAGGGCAGGCCCAGCAATTCGCGGCTCATTACCGAGCATTCGAGATGCCAGCCCGGTGCGCCTTTGCCCCATGGGCTGTCCCATTCCATCTGGCGCTTTTCACCCGGCGGTGTCTTGCGCCAGATGGCGAAATCGGCGGCGTTACGCTTGCCCTCTACTGCCTCGATCCGGCCCTCGCCCTCATCAGTACGGGCGCGGGCCAGGCGGCCATAATCGGCGACGCTGGCGGTATCAAAATACAGGCCGCTATCCAGCTCATAGCAATGCTTGTCGGCAATGCTCTGCGCAAACGCGATCATTTGCGGCACATAATCGGTGGCGATTGACCAGTGCGCGGGTTCGCGAATGTTCAGCCCCTTGATATCGGCCCAATAGGCCTCGGTATAATGGCGGGCGATGTCCCAGATCGACTGCGCCTTGGCCGCCGCCATTTTCTCCATCTTGTCCTCGCCAGCATCGGCGTCGTCGGTCAGGTGGCCGACATCGGTGATGTTGATGACATGGGTGAGCTTATAGCCCTTGTAGCTCAGTACGCGGCCAAGCGTGTCGGCGAAGACATAGGCGCGCATGTTGCCGATATG